>JAYEKN010000238.1 GCA_034661015.1 Candidatus Cloacimonadota bacterium | reverse complement strand
AATGACCTGAATAAAGCAACGAAGGATTTGAAATCGGAAAACGCTGAACGTAAACAAACAGAGATATTGCTACGGGAAAGCGAGGAAAATTTACGAACCCTTTTCAATGCTATGACGGATGTTGTGTTTGAAATGAATTATGAGGGAAGATATATCAATATTGCACCCACCTCACCCGAACTTTTGTATAAACTTCCGGAAAACACTATCGGTAAAACTCTACACGAAATATTTCCAAAACCGGAAGCCGACAATTTTCTAAAATTTATTCAAAAAAGTCTTGATGAAAACAAAACTACCACAATAGAATATCCTTTGAGGATCAGGGACAAAATTATCTGGTTTGAAGGCAAGGCAACCCCAAAAACCAAAAACAGTGTTCTTTTCATTGCTCGGGATATTACGAAAAGTAAAAAAGCGCAAGCAGAACTAAAAGCCTACCGCGAGCATCTTGAAGATTTGGTTACAGAACGCACAAAAGAATTAAAAGAAATCCAAAAAAAAATGATTCGTCAAGAAAGATTGGCGGTGTTGGGTCAACTTGCCGGCGGAGTGGGACACGAGCTGCGTAATCCTCTCGGAGTTATTGGCAATTCGATTTATTTTTTGAATATGAAGCTCAAGCATCCCGAAGAAAAGGTCGAAAAACATCTTGGTATTCTTCGCAGAGAAATTGCGAGGGCGGATAATCTAATCTCGGATCTTTTGGATTTTTCCCGAGTGAGAGAAGTTTCTCTACGGAAAACCGATTTGAATAAACTCATAAAAAATGCTATTCAGGAAATCAAGATACCGAAACATGTTGTGCTCGAAATGGATTTGGATGAAAAACTGCCCAAAATCCAATTGGACTCCGAAAGAATGCGACGGGTATTCCAGAATTTAATTTCCAACGCCTTTCAATCAATTTCCAAAAAAGGCGAATTGAAGATAAAAACCGGTTCAAGTAATGGTTTTACCGAGATACGTTTTATGGACAACGGCATCGGTATTCCCCCAGAGAATCTAACAAAGATATTCGAGCCGCTTTTTACAACCCGAGCAAAGGGAATCGGCTTGGGGCTCTCAATTGTCAAAAATATTATTGATAATCATAAAGGTGAAATTGACGTGGAAAGCAAAGTTGGTCTGGGCACCACCTTCACGATTAAATTGGCTCTTTAAAAAATGATGAAATCTTCTGTAAAGTAGCCTTTTCGACCTCACCCCGACCCTTCCGCCAACTGGCGGAGAGAGGGAGATAAAAATTCCCCTTCTCTTTGAAGAGAAGGGGTTAGGGGATGAGTTGTAAAAAGGATGAAGAATATATTTTACTTGATATACTACTTTACGGACAGCCACTAATTAATTTTAAAATAGGATGATATTTTCTTGAATAATCAAAGATAAAAAAGGTAGAGAACTTAATGAAAAATAAAACACGTATTCTCATTGTAGATGATGATGAGGGAATGAACGAGACATTATCGGACATTCTCTCTGAAAAAGGATTTGATGTATCTGTTACCAACGACGGCTATATTGCGATAGAAATGGTCAAAAAAAGCCCGTTTGATTTTGCCCTTATGGATATAAAAATGCCAGGCATTAATGGGGTAGAAACCTTTAAAAAAGTGCATGAAATAGAACCTGATATAAAAGTGATTATGATGACTGCCTATTCTGTGGAGAATCTCATAAATGAAGCACTCGAATATGGAGCCTTTGATGTTATTCACAAACCCATTGATATTGAACAGATAATCGCAACAATCAAAAAAGCAAAAGGAAAAATTTTTGGAGTGCAACATCCGTGATGTTGCTCTTTTGAAAGCAAAAGGAAAAATTTTTGGAGTGCAACATCCGTGATGTTGCTCTTTTAAAAACATTCATTAAAACATCACGGATGTTTTACTCCAAAAAAAAACATCACGGATATCCTCCCGTATTTGCTTGCTCTTTTGGAGTGGACTC
>JAYEKN010000237.1 GCA_034661015.1 Candidatus Cloacimonadota bacterium | reverse complement strand
TTAAGCTTTGGAAGCTCTAAAAAATGTATCACAAGATGCTCGCTTAAAAGATATTCAGGCTCATCTTTTTCCCGCACCATAAAGGTTGAATGATATTTTTCAAAATCTTTAAAAAGCTTAAAATCCAGTATGTTTATGCAGATTGCAGGATAAAATTTGCTATAGATATCACCTTCCTGCAGTTGAGAAGAATAAAGTCTGGCCCAGTAATAAAGTGTTCTATAATTGAATTGCCCCTGGTTTGATGTTTGAACTTCTATGTTAAAAATTTTCCCTGATTCATCAGTGGCTTTAATATCTAAAATTGATTCTTTGTCAAAAATTATGGTTTTCAGATTAAAAGAATTTTTCAGCTCAAGTGTTTTTAATCAGAGGAAATCCAGAATTCTCTAAAACAGCATTTATAAATGCCAATAATAAAAATTTGTTTTCTTCAGTTCCAAATAAATATTTTATAAATATATCTGATGTAGGTTTTACATAAATCATATTGTAAAGTCTCCCTCGTCCTTTCTTTAAGATAATAATAGATTCTTTTGTTCAGTCAAGCTTTTTTTGCTGCGAGGTGTTAAACGGCTCTTTTAAGTCGATTATTTCTTTATCAAGATCTTCTTGTTCTTCAGGATCAAAATCTGCTGCTGACTCATTTTGTTTTGATATTTTATTTTCTTCCATGTTCACCTGATCTCAACAAGCCTGTTGCGTGCAAAGTTCAATTCTTTGCGAAATATGGGGATCCCGTTTTTTTCTGCACTGGCAATAACAAGGATTTACCTGCCCTCCTTTCCCAAACTCCAGCTTGGGAAAGAGAAAAGGATTTTTCAAGTACTCCTGCTCTGCACCATGTTTCTCTATAACTGCCATGGGCAGACCTGGTTATTCACCTCGGTTTGCCCACAACAAAGCATGAAAGTCGCTGTTGGTTACATGGACTTTCATATAAACCGGCATGACCGGAGCATGGTCATTCTCTTCTGCCACAACAAAGAATGAAACTCCATGAGTTTAAATAGTTATGCGGAGTTTCATATAAATCTATCTTTGGGGAATTTTATGCAATATTTGGCATCCTTCATAAGTACTTTACACTTTCTGAAACCATTCCTTAATTTAAAGGTGGTTTTACTGAAAAAGTGTAAAGTACTTTTATGCTGATATGAAGGATGCCCAATATTTCATTAATTTGTCAGTTTCATAGTTGCTTTTGTTCAATAACAGCATAGGTTTGTCTTGTTTCGTGCTTAATCATATTATAATCAGAAAAAATAAAAATATCTAACCCTCTGTCTAACCAGATTGAACACGCTTCATTAACGGATTCAATTTCAACTCTTCTAAAATGAGGGTTATTGTGATCAATATCAATAACATTGTATTTTAATGTTAAAGATGTATTTCTATAGTGATGCTGAAGTTTCCTAAATTTTTCAGTGGCTGAATTTTTATTTTCTGATGTTGTCTTAACGTCAACCTGCAAATTGCCATTATTTGAATTAAGCAACATAGCATCTATAAACATTTCCAAACTTTTAAATTGATAATTATTACGTATAAAGCGATCATATATGTTTACTTTTTTTATATTTCTGGGGATATAGGGTGAAATAATATCTTTCCAGGTTTGTTTAGTACCCGGATCGACTTGAATAATTCTGGTGCCTTGAAGCAATTTTTCAAAATATGCCAAATGTAACTTTTTATCTGACAGCTTTTCTGCAAGAGAATTAAAAGAATTATTAACAATATCAAGATGAGTATTTAAATGAGAAATTTTGATATTTGAAATATCTGTTAATTTTTTTTCTCCTGCTGACCAAATACCTGCGAATCTTGCCTGCCCCGTCTCAAAATATATATGATCATTAATTGCACTTTCGTGGGAGGCATCAAATATTTCAACATAAGAATTTTGAGACAACATTGCCAGCGAATGCAGCGACGCTTTTATTAATGGTTCTGCACTCCTCGTAACTTTAATACTTTTATTTAGAAACAATCGTACTCTATTACCTTTAGCGGAAAGATCCTGAAGTAAATTATACCAGTTTCTGTTTGAATTATTATTTGCGGACAATACCGGGATTTCATCTAAAACCAAATCTATTCTATTCGATCGTTTAATTTGCTGTTCAATCCATCTTCCGGTATCAGTCATTCCTAATGAGAAGTAACCGTTATTGCCTTTTTCATAAATATTGCTGATAATTATACCTAAAAAATCAGCGACCTCACCTCGTTGTAAAAGATCATGCACAAATTGATTATTATAATTACGTAAGCAGGAGTTACAAGACTGCTCCCGTGAACAACCTGGACAATTATCTGAAATATTAAAAGCCTCCTGCATCACACATTTTAAATTATTATTGATTCTTCTAACATGTCCGGCACCCCCGGGAACAGTGTCAAATAAAACAAACGAGCGGTATCCGTCACCACCAAATTGCAATACAGTTCCATCAATATCGGTTCTCTCAATATCAAGTGCCTTTGCAGCACCGGCAAGCAATGCAGCAGTAAGTGATAACCAAAAGCCCTGACCAAATTTATTTATCTGTGCCCCCACAATTCTGATTTCAAGAACATCACTTTGAAACTCATGCCCAAGAAAAACTCTTTTCAAATGCCCTTTACAAGGTTTACCCCATGGAGTTTTATGCTTTTTAGGTTGCCCTTCAGCAACTGAATCACCAAACCCACATGAAGGACATACCCAAAAACCTCTATTTGAACGTCCTGGATTTAAAACAGCCAACGTTCCATCACGTGAATATCTTTTTTTAATTCTATAACCTGAAAGTGGATCAGGATCTCCTTCATGAATAAATTTATTCATGAAAGTTGTTTCGTAATGGGAAAAGTAAACACGTGTTGGGAATGTTCTCTGTGGCCTTATTTCAACAGGATCTTGCCCATCCTCATCAATTGTAGTTCTGAATCCAAGATATGGTATAATAAAATTCCCTTCCAGCAAGGTATTACTCTTTTCTAATAAAGAATTTCCACAATCACAAATTTCAATTTTATCGCCATGGGAGGTTGAAGTACGATAAAATCTCCCACACTCTTTACATATTATAAATTGATATTCCGGCCACTGACGTCCAGCAATTTTTTCAAGGGCGTAACTTTTTATTACTTTTCCATTTGCAACAAGCGTACAACCCGGTGCATATTCACCTAATGCAAGTTTTAAATCACGATCAAGTTCAATGCGTTGAGCCCAATTATCTTTGCTTTGAATTTTTAAAGAAACAACATCAACCGGGAAACCATATTTTGGCAATACATTTCTTGATGCTAAAAAGCCAAGAGATTGCCGTTCTGTTATTCTTTTTTGCTGAGAAGCAGCATAATTAAAAAGCCTTGGAGTTTCTTTTCCAAGTTTTTCGTATTCGTTATATTCATTTGTTAATTCCGATTGTGCAAGACCTAACGAACCTTCCCATACATTATCTTCGTTTTTTGAAAAATCAATTAATTTAGAGACCCACCCCCAATTATCCAGCCCAATTTTATTAAATATTTCTTCTGGAAAAATTCTTATTAGTTCCTCAATTAATTCTTCTGGCTTTTGTGCAAGCCAATCATAAACAAGCTGGGAAACTGTTTTATCTGTTTCAAAAAACATCCATTTAACAATACCTTTTTTTTTATTTTCCGGCCCGTTGAAAAGCCTTGGATAGTTATGTCTCCAGAAATGAGATAAAACAACCGCATGTAAATGACGACGAGCAATTCGACTGTTATCGATAGTAACTAATGATGGCTTTATCTTTCCGGCAATAAGCTTGTTAACCATATCAAAATATCCAAGATCATGTGGTCTGGTTCTACAAAAGGTCAAAACAAAAGCTGCAGCACTTAAGCGCCTGCCAGCCCGGCCTGAACGTTGAATATAATTAGATACTGTTGGCGGCACATTTCTTAGAAACACTGCGTGAAGCTCTCCAACATCTACACCCAGTTCAAAAGTTGTAGAGCAGGATAATATATTTAAATTATTTTTATCATTTGTAAAATTACGCTGACGCTCTGCTCCTTCCTGATTTGTCAGTTGAGCAGTATGTTCTAAAACGGATATCGGTACAGATGCACCTTCATAGGTATTACGATAATGATTATCTTTAAATTCATGTTCAGGAATAATTTTAGTCAATTCACCGGAACAATTATAAACCGGACAGATATGCTTTAAACTTAAGCTGCTGTAATTTCCGCATAAATTACATTTATAAATTTTATTACTATGAAGCCTTCCTACCCATGAATTATTTTTTAGCTGCCATACCGTTCCGTCATTACCTCTCCCCCCCCACAATGTATTAACAGATGGAATTTCTTCCCAGATAATACCATCTTCAAACTCATTGGTTAGTTCCCATAAATCACTCAAAAGTTTTTTCACAAACTCATTATCAATTTTTACGTCTAATTTTTTATAAAGTTTTTGAATATAGTCACTGCGGATATTTTTCCTTGCAGATTGTGGAGTCCATGCAGAAATTGAAAGAGCTGGATTAACACTGGTTTCACGGATGGAATAAGGTCTGTTTCTTGGCCAGAAATAGCTATCTCTAATATCTACATTGGGTAATGCTTGTAATACATTTTGTTTTCTTAATTCTGATAAAATAATTTCTAAAAGTTTTATAAATTCTTCAGCATGTAATTTATAATCTTCAAATATTCCTTCGTCATGTTTTTTTAAAAATTCAATCAACTGATTTCGATATTTCAAATCCCAGGTTAAAAGGCCAACTCCTTCCAATCCATTGCGCTTTTGAATTCCTATTAATTCCGAATTTATCCATTTAAATACTTCATTACTTTTTTCAAGTTCAGTAAAACTGATATCAAAAAGTCCGTTTTTTTGTGCTATTTCAATTAATGGATTTTTCAAATCTGCAGGGCCAAAAACATCAATACCAGGATTATCTTTTAAAAGTTTTTTAGCTGCCTGAATTATAAATTGTCTGTGAAGAATATGATTAGCTGTTCTATCAAGAAATGTTGCAAAATAAGCAGCATCCTGCCTTGAATCACTAAAAGCTAACAGTCTTTTTTTTCCGGCAGTTTTTAAAAAAGTTTTTGTCTTTGTTCTTGATGTAAATCGACTTTTTGGTTTATTCGACTCTTTGACAGCCAATATCTGGGTTTCAGAAGTTTCAGGAATCTCTGTCATTAGAGAATGAGCAAGAACAGTCCCTGCCGCATCATCACCAGGAGAAAACGGTCTGATAATTGACCCGCCCACATGCTTTTGTCCACCGCATGCAGGACATACCTTTACTATATAACCATTTGAAGGTTTAACCTGCCGGACAGAAATCCACTCCCTTGAAAATCGTTTTTCATTTTTACTACAGTGCTTACATAAAAGTTTATTGGTATCAGCAATATAGCCACACCTTGAACATAAAAATTGTTCATCAGTTAATTGAGAGCTGTCAGTAGTTATGATATTCTTTTTTTCATCTTCAGATGCAGGAGGTTTTTCATCTCTTAATGCTGCTTCATCTTCTGGAGGTGTTGTAATCTGATGCAGATCAATAACTAAATGTACACTTTTTTTATATTCTTCTTCAATTTTTGTTCTTTTAAGATAAGAAGTAAATCGACCATCTTTTAGAAGATATCCATGAAGATATGTTTGTCCACACCTGCCACATGCACGTACCTCAAAAGCAACAGCTTCACCATCCGGTGCGTCTGGTACTATGCTGTGTCGTCCTAAAAGTAATTTAGGCCATTTTCCTGCAAGTTCCTTTTGATCAGATTTTACTAAACAGATTGAAAGACCTTCAATACTCCTTACAAAATAGTGATATCTACAGGCAAGAAGCGATGCACTACCCGATGATAACCGTGCTCTTGAAGCAAGATGAACCAAACAGATCAAATAGTTTAACCCGGCTTCTCCTTCAATTCCATCTCCATTTTCCTGCCAAATCAGCTTTGCTGCTTTTTTTAAATCAACAGGGGAGTCTTCAAGTCTGTCAATCAAGGCTCGTACCCTGCTATCACCGGCAAGAATATTATATAAAAAAATATCTTTAGCTGCCTCAAGATCGGTAATTGACTGTAATGGTTCTATTGCTTCATGTATAATTTTGTTATCTGGATATTCATTACCTGAAGGATTATTTTCTTTTAAAAAAAATAATTTTTTGTTGAGTTTTGATATAAAAGAGACCACTGAATCAGCTTCATCATTCATCAACAGATCAAGCGTCTGATAAAATTTAACACATCCTTTTCCCCAATTCTTATAGGTGCCTAAAAAATCCTGCGGCGGTACTACATCACCTGTAATAATATCCCGAGCATCATAAGGCTCACCAAAAAGATTTTCAAAAGATGTTGCCAATGCTTTCTTTGAATTATCATCATCTGCCCCAATTGTGGCACTGGTTGCAATGCAAAGCAGCTTACCTTTTTGAGAACGGCAAATACGATCCTTCAATCTCCTTATGAGATATCCGATTTCTGTTCCCTGGGCCCCGGAATATACATGAGCCTCATCAAGAACTATAAACCGCCAGCTATTACCGGCACCAGTATCAAATAAAGCTGAATCAGCTGGTCTCATAAGTAGATACTCAAGCATTGCAAAATTAGTTAATAATAAATTTGGTGGACCAACCTTTAGATCAAAATCCTTATGCGGCCAGTCTTTTTTTTCAGGAGATAATCCCAGGATTTGATTTCTGCAGAAAAATTCATTTGATTGAGGGATTTCATTATTATTTTCATTTTTAAATGCTTCAATGCCTTGCTTGTAAGTATATTTAGTTTGTCCTGTGTATCTTCCAAAAGAAATTCCTGTTTCAGGTGGAAGCAATTTTCTTAATCTTGCAATCTGATCATTTGCAAGGGCATTCATGGGATATAATAATAAAGCTCTGACACCTGGCCCCAATTGCCCCTTTTGCCTTTCTTTTAAAAGGTAATCAATTATTGGCAGAAGAAAAGATTCTGTTTTACCAGAACCTGTACCAGTTGCTACTACAATGTTTCTATTTTCGGCTGCAACTTTTCTTAAAGCTTTTTCCTGATGCGAATACAACTCACGCTTCAGGGGGAATATTTTGTTTATTGAGTTAATATCAAGACCTGGAATCAATTCACGAAATTCATCACTTAAAAACGAATCTTTACTGTTCACAATATCAAGTATTGATTTTCCTTTTTTATATTTTGGTGTTGATTCAAGAACAGGACCACGAAACAAGCCTTCAGAATTATTGGCCAGCTCTTTAAACTGTTTTGCAAGTTCAGGATTTTTTATCCCAAATGATGTAATTAAATATCTAACATATGTTTCTCGAATATTTTTGCTCGCTCTTATAGGATCAATTCTTTTTGCAACCATTTTATATTACCTCTGAATCACTCATTCAAATTCTGGCAAAAAAATACATAAATCAGTCATCTAAACTGATTATTTTTTTTCTCCAGTACCAATTAATTAGAATCTCACATAAAATCAAATCATTTAAAAAAGTACCGGCAAGATTTTTTGAAACAAACTTAAAAGTCTCCTTAAAAAGACCATTGGCTTGTTGTGCTAAATTACTGTCGGAATCTATGTCCAAAAGATTATCATAGCCATTTGCTTTCAACCTGAGCACAAACGATAATAACCCTGTAAGAAAAGGAACTGAATCAACCCTTGAAAAAATAATTTTTTTCAATAGCCCATTTGCATTTAATTTTGGGAACATATCTTTCCATGCAGCAACAAAATTAATACACACCTTATTGTTCTCAGTATCACCAAGTTTTTTTAAAACACTGAAAGGAGAATCAGAATCGCTGGAGGCACTTATAAAAACTGAATCATTCGCATTGAAAGGATCTGAAATGGGCAGCCAGCAAGAATTCATCCAGACATTTTTTAGAGGGAAACCCGCACTTAAAAAACCATGTTCCTCGGAGTCTACAGCATCAGCTAACCATGTTGACAGCTCAAGTTCTCCATTTTCAGACGACGACATAACAGGCTCAGTATTACCAACTGACTTATAACAATACCAGAAAGTTCCAGCATTTCCCAGATATTTATGATTGTCACGCATTTTAAATGTTATAAGAGTATCGTCAGGGATTATTTTATACCATGCAGTGGCATTGCAATTAACATAATCTGATTGAATAGTTCCTGTATTTAATGTACTGTCAACTATTTCGATTTCAAATATTTTTTTTATACCCTTTCGTACCTGCCAATGATTTCTTTTTGAAATGGGAAAAATCTTTAATAAATTTTCTACTCCAACATATTTAACAAAAGATTCGTTTAAATTATTATTTTTGTTGTGAAATGCTTGTAAAAAAGAAATCCACGGTAATACAATATTCTCTTTTACTTTATTGTTATCGTTTTGAAATCCACTATATTTCTCATGTATGCTATCGGGTCGTATATGGGCCAGACTAATCCAGTCTTTCCAGTCAGGTGGAATTCTAAGCCATGTTATACTTGTTTTATTTTCTTTGATTTTTGAAAAACTTCCCCCGAAACGTGAACGTTTAATATCAATCTGAACAATCCATTCTTCCGCTTCATTTGTTGCATCAATCTCCACGATAAAAGGGGGATGCATGTTATCTGGCAATGATTTGGTAAATTTTTGTTTCGGATTATTTTTTTGTTGAAATGTTAACACCCTCTTTTTCAGTGGATCATTTGGATGCACAACCCAGTATACTTCAATATGTTCTTTATTTTTTTCATGTTTGATGGTTTTTACTGAAAACTCTTTATACTCAGGAAAACGCAATAGTGAAAAAATAGTTTTTTCTTGTCTGCCATATTTATCAATAACTATATCCGCAGCCTGTACATTTTCAATATATTTTAATTGATCCGAGAATTGCTTTAAATTAATATCCCAAAGATTTTTGGTTTTACGTTTATGATTAGGTGCATTATATGACATTAAGCTGGTACTATCATTATTATTACCACTATTATTCTTTAACAATAAACGTAATTTATTCTTTTTATCCACTCTTATTGAGTCACCATATTCTCGATCAATTTCAATATGAACTTTTGAATCCGAGAGCTCATTTAACCGCTGAACAGAAATCTCTTCAGGCCATACCTTCCAGTCAACCCAGCTGAATAACCCTGATTCGCTTCGCCTGACCCACCGGATTTGATTTCGAGCAAAAAGTAATATCACTGAAGCATGGGATTTGGGAAAAAGTTTTAATGCACAAAAAGCATCTCCACTGTCATCAATAACTGAAATTGTTGCAACATTATCGCTTAAAATAAAATTTGTATTACCTAACGGCTCTAAAGGAATATCATAGTGCAATTTGAAAAAAAAGTTTTTAATTATCTGCGTGTTATCATTTGAAAATTCAGTTTTAAATGAATTTACAGGAAAAAATACAAACGGTAAAATTATGTTTTCAACCCCAAGAGCTCCTATAACATGAATCTCATACACCCCTGGTTGTAAAGACTGAGACATTGGAATAAACACCAGTTTACCATTGTCAGCTTCAATAAAATCCGGTCTGAAAACAATTTGATCCTGCGATACTTTTTCCCCTGGCAGGATTAATTTAACAACAGAATTTCTACGCCACAGCTTATATGAATCACCTGGAAAATAAATATACATTAATTCTAAATTGAGAACTATCGGTAAATCATCTTCACGACACCTCATCCAGCCAGGCACTTCATTTTTACATTTTATTTCAGGTTTTACATTTACAGAATCAAGTGTATTAAATTTAAAATTTTCTTCAATATTTGTATTAAAAAAGATATCAGGGCCTGAGTATTGGGCTACCAACTTAAAGCGGGACAAATTCCGCTATTTTGGCTCCATGGCAATACCACAATCAAGCAAAAATTAAGGGCTTGCTAACTAATTGAACTTACAGGCTGTCCCGCCTTAAGTGGGTAGCCGAGTATTGAATCGTTGTTGATTTATTAACCGAACAATTGAAATATTTCCATTCTCTCCATTCACCAGACAATTGGATCTCTTCAGTAAATTGTTCACCATTTTTAAGTTTAACACTGGCATTTTGTG
>JAYEKN010000236.1 GCA_034661015.1 Candidatus Cloacimonadota bacterium | reverse complement strand
ATCGGCTGTTGCTCTGTCGGTATTCTTGATGCGGATAATTACGTTTTCTGCCGCTAAAAACATAGCAGAAAGCAATATGCAAATTAGGGTGAGTGTAAACACATATTTTCTCATAGTGTAGTCCTTTTCTTTTAATCAAATATTTTTGATTAAAAATTTTCCGACAATATTCTTTGTCAACTTTTCTGGCAATTAAATGGGTTTATCTCATTTTTATGAAAGTTCAGAAAGTTTTTACACTAAAAAAAAATTACACTGATTGCTGGATTGGTTTGCTTTTTTTTATGTGGACTCATTAATATAAATAAAATTGCTATTTTTATCAAATTCATAACGACTTCTTTTATTAATAAATTTTTATAAATTCTAATGCCATTTAATACCTAATAGATGGCAGCTGCCACGCTCTCTCACTTTCTCTCCTAGCGTGGCTATGGAGCTGTGTGTTACGTGAAAGTTTTCAAAAAATAAATTCTAATCAAACTGTCCGTGCTTTATATCTTTCCCTTCGGATAAATAAATAGCTTCTTCGGCGATATTTGTTGCCAGATCGGCAATTCGTTCGATCTTAAAAATAATATCATAAAAATCAAACATCATTCGGATTTCCTCAGGATTGGTTTTAATGTATTTGATAATCTCATTCCTCAATTCGGCATGCAAATCGTCAACTATATCATCTTTTTTACAAACATTTCGTGCTAATTCACAATCTTCTTTTTTAAATGATTCGATGCTTTCTCGCAACATTTCTTGAGATTTCTTAGCCATTAAAATAGGGGTTTCTATATTAATAAAATTATTACTTTCCAGATAAACAATATAGAAATTACTAATGTCTGTTATCAAATCGCCAATCCTTTCCAGATCATTATTCATTTTCAAGATCATCACCACAGTTCTCAGATTCTTTCCTTCCGGTTGATTCAAAGCAATCATCGCAATAGCATCTTCCTCAATTGCAATTTCGTAAGCGTTCACTTTGTTTTCCAAAATAAATATCTCTTTGAGTTTTTCTTTATCTTTATCTTTTAGATTTTCAATAAAGTTTTCAAGCATTGATTCAACTGTTCCCGCTTGAATTATAATCTGCTTTTTTATTTGATCAATTTTATTTAACATTTTATTTCTCCTTCTTAATTAGAGTCTGTCCGTAAAGGAAAATCTTGAGTTAAATTCCGTTTTTTTGAACTTGACTTAAGATTTTCCAACTCACAAATATAACGCTAATTAACTTAATAGATAATTTTTTCAATTAGTCACGGAATCAGGCTTCGTTACACTATGCCCAGACAGGTTGGTCCGTGACTTCTCGAGAAGGCTACTTTACGGATGGACTCTAATTCTACTTTTTCCTTTGTATTTTTTTAATTTCAGCGTCTCTAAGTGAGCTTTTTTTTCTTAAATTACCCAAATACACCATTCAAATATGCTTCCGTTTTTTTATTTTCCGGTACTGTAAATACTTTTTTAGTTTCACCAAATTCCATTAATTCACCAAGATACATAAATGCTGTATAATCGGAAATTCTTCCTGCTTGAGCAATATTGTGAGTTACGATCAGAATTGTTACCTGCTTTCGGAGTTCAATACATAATTCTTCGATTTTTGCAGTAGATTGCGGATCAAGAGCGGAAGTCGGTTCATCAAATAAGATGATTTCAGGATCATTGGCTAAAGCTCGCGCGATACAAAGTCGTTGTTGTTGACCTCCGGATAATGAAAAAGCGGAATCATTCAATCTATCTTTTACCTCATCCCAAAGCCAAGCATTTTTTAAACTTTTTTCCACAATTTCATTGATTTTCGCTCTCTTTTCACCTCTAATTTCCAAGCCGAAAGCTACATTTTTATAGATTGATTTGGGAAAGGGATTTGGTCTTTGAAAAACCATTCCCACTTGAGAACGTATTCTTGAAATATCGTTTTTGGAAGCATAAATATCCAGATCAGACAATATTACTTTACCGCATATTTTAGTTTCGGGAATCAGGTCATTCATTCTGTTAAAAGTACGCAGTAAAGTTGATTTCCCACAACCGGAAGGTCCTATCAAAGCAGTAATCTTTTTATCAAAAATCGAAATAGAAACATCTTGCAGAACGTGTTTTTTTCCGAACCAGAGATTTAACTCTTTTGTTTGAATATGTGCTTTTACCATTTTCGTTTTTTCCTCATTCTATATCTGATAATTATCGCTATTGCACTGACAAATAAAACCAAAGCCAACAGTACAACAGCAGTTCCATAAGCAATTGGTATTTGTTTTTCTGCGTTTACGCCTTCGGTGAGGAGTGCATAAATATGATACGGAAGTGCCATCACTTCATCCATCGCAGTTTTGGGCAATCTACGTGTATAAAACGTTGCTGCCGTAAATAAAATCGGAGCTGTTTCACCGGCAACTCTACCGATACTGATAATTGTTCCTGTTAAAATATTAGGCAAAGCTGTAGGAATAATTACCTTCATAATAGTTTGCCTTTGATTTGCTCCCAAAGCCAAAGAAGCTTCGACAAAATCTCTGGGGACACTGCGAATAGCTTCTTCGGCATTATTGATTATCACCGGTAAAACCAGAATTGCCAAAGTGAGCGAACCAGCCAGCATTGAAACATCAAAATGAAATAATCTTACAAAAACCGTCAGTCCAAAAAGACCGTAAATAATCGAAGGAATTCCCGCCAAAGTGTTCACGGCAATTCTCACAATTCTCACTAACCATTTTGGTTTTGCATAATTTGTCATATAAATTGCTGTGAAAATGCCAAGAGGAAATGAAATTGCTATGGAAAGAACAGTTAGCCAAAAAGTTCCGACTATTGCCGGAAAAATTCCACCTTCCGTCATAAACTTTCGCGGAGATTTGCTAAGAAATTCCCAACTTATCACTCCCCAACCTTTGCTGAAGATTACATAAAGAAATACTATGAGAAACATTGCAGTGCATAACAGGAAAAATCGAAGCAGATTAATCCCGAGAAGTTGGTTCAATTTGCGCCTGTTCATCTGTTTCTCCTGTTCAGAAAGACAAATTCCGTGATAAAATTAGAGATGAAAGTGATAATGAACAACACGACGGAAATTCCGTATAAAGCGTGAAAGTGAGGACTTCCGATTACAGTCTCTCCCATTTCGGAAGCAATAGCAGCTGTCATTGGTCGTACAGGTTGAAAAAGGCTTGAAGGAATCTGAGCAGCTCCTCCGGCAACCATAATTACTACCATAGTTTCCCCAATTGCACGTCCAAAACCGAGAATTATACTTCCCATAACTCCGGTTTTTGCTGCCGGTAAAACAACTTTGATAATTGTCTCCCATTTGGTAGCTCCCAGAGCAAGAGAAGCTTCTCTCAGGCTTTTGGGAACTGTAGAAATTGCATCTTCACTCATACTCGAAATAATCGGAATTACCATCACTCCGAGTATAATCGAAGCGGAAAGTGCATTCAATCCGTTTGGAATGCCAAATACTTTTATCATAAACGGAGCAAGAAAAGCCATTCCAAATAAACCGTAAACCACTGAAGGAATACCGGCAAGAAGTTCAATAAACGGTTTTATTATCTCTTTTGTTCTATTTCCGGCAATTTCGGAAATATATATCGCAGAACCAACTCCAAATGGTATCGCAATCAATAAAGCTCCCAGCGTTACTACAATCGAACCAACTATTAAGGCTGTAATTCCAAAATCAGCCGGATAAAGGGTTGGATGCCATTCAATTCCAAAAAATTCTGTTAAACCGGCGTATTTAAGGATTGGGAAACCTTCGTGAAATAGTGTGATAATAATTCCACCAAGACAGGCAATTGTAAATAAAGCCGCAATATGAGTGATTGCCTTAAATACTTTTTCGTTAAAATTTTTCATTTAATTTCCGTATCCCATCCTCAACCCTTCCCCTTACAAAGGGGAGTTAGAGGGATTTATAAAATTTTCACTATTCATTATAAGTTACTCTTTCGAGTCGAAGAAATCTATTCTCGTTTCCAAGCAGAACCTTGGGAACAAGATAGACTTAATCAGACTTGCTTCGCAACGATAATAATGAGTGTGAAGCGAGAATGATGATTTCAATCGAATAATTCTCACTTCACATTTCACGAAGTCTTTTAATCTTAGCGTCTCTGCGTCTTTGCGAGACATTTTTCTTCTTGGAAAACTCTACTCAGCAAAGGCTTAATCAACTTTTACAAATCCCAGTTCTTCAACAATGTTTTGTCCTTCAGCAGACAAGACAAAATCAATGTATTGCTTTACCAATCCTTTTGGAGTTCCGTTGGTGTACATATGAAGAGTTCTGGAGATAGGATATTCTTTGGATTGAATTGTTTTGACCGTAGGCATTATTCCATCAATTGTAACAGCTTTTATTCTTTTTGTTACATAACCAAGTCCGGCATAACCGATTGCTCCCGGTGTAGAAGAAATTGTGGTAACCACAGCATTATTGGAAGCAAGCATTAGAGCCCCGTCAATACTCTTTGCTCCTTTGAGAACGAGTTTATTGAAAACTTCAAAAGTTCCGGATGATACATCTCTTGAGATAACTACAATTGGCATATTTTTTCCACCAAGTTCTTTCCAATTTTGTATTTCACCTGTGTAAATATCTTTCACTTGAGCCATTGTAAGAGCTTTTACAGAATTGTCTTTATGAAGAACGACAGCAATTCCGTCATTCGCAACAATATGTTCCACCGGATTGATTCCCGATTCTCGGGCAGCCAAAAGCTCTTTGTTTTTGATATGACGGGAAGCATTTCCAATATCCACAGTTCCAGCCATAATCGAAGCGATTCCTACACTTGAACCGCCACCACGAACAGAGATATTTATTTCCGGATTGTTATCCATAAAAATTTCGGCAGTTGCTTGAGCAATGGGAAGCACGGTTGTGGAACCGGCAATTGTTACGTGATTTCTTTTTGCCAAGCAGGGAACGACTATCAGCATCATAATAATGTTTGTAATTACAATTTTCTTTAATAGATTTTTCATAATTTTCCTCTTATTTTTTATTATATTTTATTAGAGAATATCCAACGTAATTGGACCATGATTGTATTTAGCGGGTCTTTTTCGCTATCTTCCGGGGTTTCAATCTCATAATTTGCCTGAATGAATAACTTAGGTTTATTTTTTGCATCACGCATAATGTAATAATTTGTTCCCAAAAGCAACAAAGATTTTCCATCATTTTCCGCATCTGTATTTGGGTCATAAATATCATATCTCGCCACAAGATCAAATGAATTATTGATTTTGAAAGTCGGCATCAAAGAAATAACTGTTTTAGTCACATCATCATAATCATTTTGATTTGGTTTGGATTTTGTCTGGTTTAGAAATTGAACTAATAATTTGGCAGGACCATAAGCAAATTTTCCAACTCCGGCAAATTGCATAAATTCTTCTCTATCAGGATTATTGATCATTGTTCCTGTGCTATCGGCAATTTCACTATCTTTAGCAGTTTTCATCATAAATGAACCACCTACGGTAATCCCGGGAATAGGTGTAATTCTTGTATTTACGAGAAAATTCATATCTTTATTAAGATCATCTCCTGTTTTTTTGTAGCCTTCACCATTATAAACAGCAGATTGATAAGTTCCGAATCCTTTTGGGAAATATCCGCTTAGACCAACTCCATAATCCGTAGAACTTACAAATTTGTACTTATCGGAAGGATCTTTCTCTATTGTTGTATAATCCCACGAATAGATTGTTCCGAAATATGTTTTCATCAATCCGGCTGTGAGTTTTAGGTCTTTTACCGGAAATAAATTATTGAAATCAAGATAAGCATATTTCAATTTCATTCCAGCTCCGGTGGGAGAATCATCATCACTATAAAAATCAAGATTGAAACGTCCTTTAATGTTATTCCCAAAGGTTGGTTCTAATCGAAAATAACCTCTTTTTAAAGCCATTTCGTTTTTCTTGAGCACACCATCTTCCGTTTGATAAGTCCATCTGTTCCATAACTCCATCTTTAGTTTTGTTTTAGCAGTTAATGAGCAGATGATTGATAAAATGAACATTAGTAATAAAATGCTTTTTTTCATTTAATTACTCCTTTATATTTTTTTTGTTCATAGTATTATACTTTTGGATTGTTAATTAAAAATAAGCGGATTGTTAAGATTGTGTTAAGAAGAGAGAAAACAGTGAATAACTAACCCTGAATAGTTAATAATTTAAAAGAGAAAAAAATGTCAGAATTGAAATTTATTGGAATTATGGATCAATTAAAAAGAATTGTTTATTTTACTTGCAATTTCACAGATAGGATTGCCTATTCTTGCTTATTTAGAGTCCATCCGTAAAGGAGTCTTTGCGAGACGGCACGGACCATTCCGTTTGAAGAGACGTCACGGACCAACCTGTCCGGGCATAGTGTAACGAAGCCTGATTCCGTGCCGAATTGAAAAAGTTACCTATTAAGTTAGTTTACGTTATATTTGTGAGTTGGAAAATCTTAAGTCAAGTTCAAAAAAACGGAACTTAACTCAAGATTTTCCGACACTATTTAGCCTTAATCTTCTCAAACCTTTTTCTTTGATTTGACGAACTCGTTCTCTTGATATTTTTAGAATTACTGAAATCTCTTTAAGAGTTTTTTCTTCATTGAATAAAAGCCCCAGAACTTTCTTTTCTATATTCGGAATATTTTCGGGAAATATTATTCTATTATTTTCTTCAGAAGCAGATTCAGTATTATTCATTTTACCGGAATCTTTTTTCTCATAGGAGAAAGCTTCACTAAATTTCTCGTTATTTCTTCCAGCTCCGATAAATTTCAAAATATATTTTTTTATCCAGAATACAGCGTAGGTAGAGAACTTAACTTCTTTTTGAGGATCAAATCTTTTGAAAGCTTCATAAACTCCCAAAGTTCCTTCCTGAATCAATTCTTCCATTGTTACAACAGAACTTAAATAATTTGAAGCAATTTTTTTTATCAAAGGAATGACAGATTCCAGTTTCTTCTCAAAATCTAAATTTTTATCGGAAGCCATATTTTTACGCTTGTTCCATCACCAAGTTTACTTTGAATTTCTATTTTTCCTCTATGAAGCTGAATAATATGTTTCACAATTGACAATCCCAAACCTGTTCCACCCACTTTTCTGGTTCTTGATTTGTCAATAACATAAAATCGTTCGAATAAACGAGGTATTTTTTCTTCTGAGATGCCAATTCCGGAATCAACAAAATCTATCCTCACATAATTATCTTGAGTAATAACCGAAATAGAAACAGAATTATTTTCATTTGAATATTTGATCGCATTATCAATTAGATTCACAAAAACCTGTTCCAATCTAAAAGGATCAACTTCGATCTTAGGTATTTCAGCAAAATTAGTTATGATTTTTATTCTCTTTTCAGATGCACTTTGCTCAAAGATATTTATTGAATTTTGCAAAATTTTTCTAATATCCATTTTTTCAAATGTAAGTTGGCGAGTTGATTCAATCTCGGATAAATTCATAATATCATTAACAATATAGATCAAACGGTCGGTATTTCTTTTCAGAATATTAAAATAATGAGAATAATCCGAACTTAGATCACTCTCCATTGTTTCCAAAAATCCTTTTATAGATGTAAGCGGAGTTTTGAGTTCGTGGGAAGCATTGATTACGAAATCCTTTTTCATTTTCTGTAAATTTTTGATTTCCGTAATATCATACAAAAGAAAAATTGTCGAAGAAGATTTCTGCAAATAAGAGCTACTAATCAGATAAAATCTGGCTCTAATCTTAATTTCAAGCTTTGCACTTACTTTGGATTTTAAAATATTTCCAACCCTTTCAATGAGTTCGGGATTTTCAAAAACATTCCAATAAAAGCTCTCTTCAATAGCGTTTACACTCACAAAATCTATAAATGATTGATTATGAAATACAATTCTATCTTTGCTATCTATTATCCAAAAAATTTCTTGAATAGAATTTATGATAGAAGTTAATTCCTCTGATTTTATTGATAGCTCTGAAACTTGTTGATCTATCTTTTCCACCATTAAATTGAAATTGTTCGTTAATTCGTGAGTTTCATCTTTATTCTTAGAAAAAATTCTTATCTTAAAATCTCCATTTGCTACTTTTTGCGAAGCTGCGGCAAGTTTCCTGATTGGTTTCGTGAAATGATTTGCCAAAATCAAAGAGATAATAAATGAAAAGATTATTACAATAAATGCTGTGAGAAAAATATTATTTTTGATAGTATCCAATAAATCAAAAATCTCATTCACAAAACCACTCACCCGAATAAATGCTTTGATTTTTCCTTCTTGATAAATTGGAATTGCCACATAAATCATTTTTTCGTGAAGCGTATTACTTATGCGTAATCTAAATCCTATTCCATTATTTCCGGCTTCCAAAATTTCAGGACGGTTTTTGTGATTCACCATCAGATTAGGGTCTGTTTCAGAATCAACTATAACTTCACCATCTTCTAAAATTATTGTAATTCTGGAATCAATATTTTCCGATAGTATTTGAATTTTCCCTATCAGCTGTTCATTTCCAGCTTGCAGAGAATCTTGTTCAATAATCATTTCAACCGATTTCGCGAGATGTAATAGATGTTCTTTTGTATATTCAAGGTAACTTTGTTTAATTGAGTTTAGTGAAACAATCAGTGAAACGAATAATGAGAGAATTATCAAGAGGGTAAAACTTAAAAGATGTTTTTGAAAAATCCCGAATTTCATATTTTTTCCTTTGTTAATACAATCATCTTGAGGAAAATCTTGAGTTAAGTTCCGTTTTTTTGAACTTGACTTAAGATTTTCCACTCAAAAATATAACTCTAATTCGAGTCTGTCCGTAAAGTAGCATATCAAGTAAAATATATTCTTCATCCTTTTTACAACTCATCCCCTAACCCCTTCTCTTCAAAGAGAAGGGGGATTTTTATCTCCCTCTCTCCGCCAGCTGGCGGAAGGGTCGGGGTGAGGTCGAAAAATAGCACTTTACGGATAGACACTAATTCAGCTTCTTCCTTTCTCTTTTGCTTTCCTTTCTCTTTTATCATTTTTTAGTCGTTTTTTTTCACTAAAATCAACGACTAAACTCTTTATCAAAGTCAAATAAGTTTATAGCCAATTCCTCGAATATTTTTGATCAGGTTTCCAGTCTCACCCATCTTTTTTCGTAAGTTTCTAATATGAACATCAATAGTTCTATCAATTACAATTTTATCATTTCCCCAAAGATGGTTCAATAATTGATTACGAGAAAACACCCAACCTCTTCGCTCGGAAAGCAATTCCAATATCTTAAATTCAGTAGAAGTGAGATCAAGAATTTTTTCATCCGATCGCACTTCATATTTAGCAAGATTAATCTTAAGGTTATCTCCAATTTTTCGAATATTCTCCTTTGCTGAAACAGTTTTTGTAGCTGTTCTACGTAAAATACTTTTTATTCGAGCCAACAATTCTCTCGGGGAAAAAGGTTTCACCATATAGTCATCAGCTCCAAATTCTAAGCCTAGAACTTTATCCATCACATCATCTCTGGCGGTTAGCATTATGATTGGAATTTCTTTCCATAATTCTGAGTTTCTAATAATTCTACAAACTTCAAAACCATCAATTTCCGGAAGCATTATATCTAAAACAATCAAATCGGGTAATTTGGTTTTTAATCTATCCAAAAAAGAAACCGAATCTTCAAAAGCAGAAACTTCATATCCGGCTTTACTGATATTAATTAGTAAAAGTTCTAGAATATCAGGTTCATCATCAACGACATAGATTAATTTATTCATTTTTTATCTCTTTCTCTAAAAAAATATTTAATCAAATATTCTGTCTATATAAAAAAATTCAAAATTAAATTCAGTCAAGATTTTTAAAATTATGTGACATTTTTTTTCTTTCTATTTTAGCTATTCATTTTAAGAAAGTATAAAAGCTAATCCCTATATCCATATAGGATAAACTCCGCTCTGCACAAAAAAAAACCCGACTCGTAGTAATATATCCGAATCGGGTTTGAAATTAATTTATATTTTGATATTATCTTCTATCTCATCAGAATAATCATCTTTTCGTCATAATCTTTGTTGTTCACCTTCAATTTGT
>JAYEKN010000235.1 GCA_034661015.1 Candidatus Cloacimonadota bacterium | reverse complement strand
TCTCCTCCCCCTTGAGGGGGGAGGATTAAGGTGGGGGTGAAATCTTTCTCTGTCATTGCGAACCCTGATTTATCAGGGTGTGGCAATCTCGTATCATCACATACAATATTATGACTGCCAGGCTACCGGTTTTTTTGCGTGCATGCTATTTCATAAAATTATCATTTTTTAAATAATTGTTTCCATACAGTAGTCGTAACCATGTGATACAATTATAAAAAATATCGAATTTTAATAAAAAAAGAAAAATTTTCACAAATTGTTTTAACGGAAAATATAAGTAATTTCGGAATAAATTGAAAGTTCAATAGAAATTTTATTATGATTTGACAGCAATCTATTTCCGATTACAATTAAAACACGGATGCGCAATATTCAATAGTCAAGAGGTGATTAAATGACAAGCATAAAACCAGGCGACATAATTAAAGGCAATCAATGGTCAGAACCAGTAGAAATAAAATTAAGTTGTAGAAAAATTGAAAAAGATTTACCTCTCCACTATTATTTAAAAGAAGAACGGCTCAATGTTTTGATTCTGGAAAACCTGAAAAAGGTGGTTATAAAAGATGAACATTGAGGAGATCATGAAACAGCCCGAAGGCAGAAGACTGGAATTCAAGGAACAAATTCCCTCAGGGTCTAAACTGACCAGAACGGTTATTGCTTTCTCTAATGATGCAGGCGGTGAAATCTTTCTTGGTGTAAAAGATAAGCCAAGGGAAATTATCGGATTGAATCCGGATAAAATAATTCCGTTAGAAGAACGAATAAGCAGTATGATTTTTGATCAATGTTCCCCTATCATTTTACCTGAATTTACCATTATGACCGCGGACAATAAAATGCTCCTGCGAATTAGAATTTTCAAAGGGAACAACCCGCCCTATTTTCTCAAATCAAAAGGAAAAGAAAGCGGTACCTATATAAGAGTCGGTTCCTCTAATCGGCTGGCATCCGCCGAAATTATTGCCGAATTGGAAAGACAAAGCACAAACAGATCTTTTGACAGCGAAATATTTTTTGGAAAAACACTTCCCGAAATAGACATTGAAGTATTCAAACTCTTTTTTGGAGAAAGAACCGGTGAAAAATTAAACCTTAAAACCTTATCGAAACTTCGCCTTTATAAGGAGACTAACGGAAAAAAATATCCCACCTATGCCCTGATCTTGCTTTCCGACGATCCGCAAAGATTCAGATTATTTCCATACGCTAAGGTAGAATGTGCCCGTTTTAAGGGAACAACCCCCGGTAATTTTATCGACCAAAAGACCATTGACATAAATATAGGACAGCAAGCCGAATTGGCTCTTCAATTTATCCTGCGGCATATTTCGCAGGGAACGACAGGATACGATGGCGTGTATCGAAACGATCGCTGGGAATATCCAATAGATGCCCTTCGTGAAGTGGTACGTAATGCCATTGTTCATAGAGATTATGCGCTGTCCGGTAAAGATATTAAAATTGCAGTTTTTGACGATAAGATAGAGATTACAAGCCCGGGAAAACTGATGCCTTCGGTGGATTTTAACCTAATGGAAGCAGGACAGTCGGAAATACGTAATAAACTAATTGCCGCTACGTTCAAAAAGCTGGGCATCATAGAACAATGGGGAAACGGACTGAAAATAATCTTCGATGACCTGAAAAACTACCCGGAAATAGAGCTGAAATGGAGCGAGCCGGGTATTACTTTTAGGGTAACTTTCAGGAAGAAAAACTATTCACCTGAAACTGTGGAGAAAACTAGGGAGAAAACTAGGGAGAAAACTAGGGAGAAAATTTTGTCTATTTTAAAAGCAACACCATATATTACGATAAATGAGCTGGCGGAAATTATAGGAATTTCACAAAAAGGAGTAGAATGGCAAATAACAAAACTCAAAAAAGAAGACAGAATAAAACGCATCGGCCCCGACAAAGGCGGACATTGGGAAGTTCTTGAAAAATAAGAGAAAAAGTAC
>JAYEKN010000234.1 GCA_034661015.1 Candidatus Cloacimonadota bacterium | reverse complement strand
GCTGATTTCCATCTATCCACTTGCGAATTGTTTTGTGAAAAATGAAAGGAAATAAAAATTAAATTGTAACTTTCAATCTGGAAACAAAAAAGACGCCATGTAAAATTTTGGCGTCTTTTTTATTGGGAAAAATTTGGAATGAAATATCGCTCGATAGAATATTACTGATCCGGAATGATTTTATTACCGCTCATTTTACCAAATTTTCTGTTTTCTCTCTTCAATTGTAAAAATCCTCACTTCTTCATTATCCTCATCATCCTGAAGTTTGTATAAAGAGTTTTGAAAATAATGGTCGAAAATCAAAGAATCACCAACAGCGGTTGTATCAACTTTTATAGAATCTTGTAATGAATTCCAGTTACCGTTTTCCCAGATAAAAAATTCATAATTGATCTCCGGTTTTACTTTTATATTTTTTGCAATTTTTTTAATGATGATCGAATCTTTAATTATTGGTCGCAAATCCAATTCCAGATCATCAAATTTTTCGATTGAACCGGCTTCAGTAAGAATGAAAGGATTGCCTGCGGATTTTAATTCATATTTCGGTTTGTCATCATCCGATTTATCTTTTGTGGAATCTGCAGAATCAATTTGCACATAATACATCGGCAAGTAGGCGATATCTTTGCCCATGCTTGTGAAAACGGCATTACCGGAAGAATCAATTTCTGCCCACTGAATTGCTTTCCATTTATTAGAATTAAAAACTGCGAGATATGCCCATTTTTTTTCTGATTCAAGTTTTACGATATTGACATCAGTTGTTTCTGTGTATTGGTCCGTAACATCGCGGTAATTTTTCCCACTTAGCCAAGGAGGTGCTTTCTCACCCTCACCCATTTTGCTTCCGAGCGAATTTTCTTCTTCAAAAAATAATTTCCGATAAACTTTTGCTACTTTTCTACCGAGAGAATATTCACCCGGATCTGCTTCTGCTCCCATAAATGGAATTGCTTTGTCTTCGGATAGAATAATTGCATTCCAGGCGTGATTGTTTGAGCCATCTGGCCAGTGAGGAGTATAATCGCTGGTTACAGCCAATCCGTTTGCCCGAGTTGCATAAATCGTAAAATTTGTCATATCTTCGCAACGCCCATAACCTGTTTCCAACATTTCTTCCAAACTTTGATCTGTGGGATGAAGATAATAAACATCTTTGAATTTGAACATCTCACGGCATTTGTTGTTAATCAAATTTGCCAAAGTGATAGGATCTGAAGTAGAATCACGAAAAGCGGAAAATTCATTCCAAAAGTACGTTCTCCAATCAGAAAGAGGTTCGGAAGATCCACGGTAGGGAAGTACAAATTCCATAAAAGTTTTCCAGCCGAGTTCATGAGTCCACGGCAAAGTTTCATAAGCTGTTACTGCCAAATCAATGTGTTTGATGAGCAATTCCGAAGAGATGGTTTCCGCATCTTTTCGTCGCTCATTTACTTTCCAATGTAGCTCTCCCTGCGTTGTTTCTAGAGAATCAAGATAATCAACAATTTTATGATAATTTTCAAAATCCAGAACATCGAATACGATTTCGTTATCTAACGAGTCCACAATGATTACATCTGCAAATTGATGATCTTGCATATTTGCAATAAGAAAGGCAGCAGCCTCCAATTTTTGAGGATTGTTCTGATAATGATATAAAACCTTCAGTAGTTCTTTCTTATTTTTTCCGGCTTTCTCTAAAGTTTGGGAAATTCCCTTTTGGTATTTCACAGGGGTTTTCTCGATGATACTTTTGGCAGGATAAATTCCGACCAAACTACATCCGGTGATGATAATTGCTAGCATTAGAATAATAATTATTGATTTTTGTTTCATCTAAAATTCCTTTCGTTATCTGTTTTTCTTACTTTTATTTATCGCTCTGGATTTGTTATCACCTTTGGGGAATAAAATATTCATAGTCCACGGAATACGCGAAAAAACACGAAATTGATTTTGTTATAAAATATTTTGCCAAATT
>JAYEKN010000233.1 GCA_034661015.1 Candidatus Cloacimonadota bacterium | reverse complement strand
TCAATTTTCAGTTCATTTTCTTCTGCAATTGTAGTGAAATTGTCTGCATTGATTTGTTTGGCAATTGAGTCGGCAATTGGTTTAACTAAGTTCATTTTTTTTATTTTTTCAATTTTGGGTACAATCGCATCTTCAACTTCATTAATTGTTTCGTAATGAGCGTTTGACTTATCTATTATTTGAGCGATGACATAATTATTATCTTTCATAATGTATGGTTCACATATCTGGTTCAGATCATGGCTGAATGCAAACTCAAGAAGGATTTTTGCTTGCCCGATTCCCGGAATATAGGAACGTTCATCACCAAATTCTTTCGATTCTTTTACCTCATAACCAAATTTCTTGGCAATTACATCAAAACTATCCACCTGACATTGGTCGTAGAAATCATTGGCAAATCTTTCCTGATTTTTTCTAGCATCGGCACCCGGTTCTTCTTTTAAAAGAATATGTTTTGCGTGAACTTCTTTTACATCATCTTTTGTGCGGGTATCAACAAGTTTGATTATATGCCAACCAAATTGGGTTTTTATCGGTTTGCTAAACTCACCTGATTTCATAGAAAAGGCTTTTTCTTCGAATTCCGGAACCATTTTGCCTTTGCCGAACCATCCGAGATCTCCACCTTTGGGAGCAGATGGACCTTGAGAATAATCTTTTGCTAATTCATCAAAATTATCACCCTCTTCAAGCATCTTATAAATATCGTTAATCAGATTTTCAACGTGTTTTATATCCTCCACCGTGGGAATTAACGGGATAGATACGTATTTCAGTTTTCTTTGAGCTTTTTTCCAATAATCGTCTTTGAAAGCATAATAATATTTTTCAATTTCAGCATCTGTTACAACAACAGAGTCGATTAATTCTGGCGAAAAAATCATTATCTCTGCTTTGGCTTTTTCGTTCTTCCCGATAAAATCTTTTTTTACTTCTTCTTCTGTTACGATAATATTTGCATTAAGCATATTTTGAAATTTTTCGTAAAGCAGTAATCTGTTGTCATATGATTCTAACCACGACCAATCAATTTCCGGGTTTTGAAGAGCTTGTAAATATTTTGCTTTATCAAATTTCCCATCTGTTTGAAACGATTCGTGAGAAGTGAGCATTGGGGGTGGGTCGTTAACTATCTTAGCAGCAACTTCTTGATCGGTAACCTTGATATTATATTTTTTAATTGCTTTTTCCAGAACGATCTTCTGAATTAATTGATCCCAAGTTTGATCATTAAATCCTCGCATTTTTTCTTCATCTATTACTTCATCCGGATTGTTTTGGCGATAGTCAGAATAGGCATTCTGAACCATTTTGTAAAAATTGTCATATTGGATCTTATTCCCGGCTATTTCACCTACGTACTGTTTGTGTTCAGTAAAAATCTGTGATATACCCATTGTTCCCATGCCACCAATAAATAGGATTGCAGTAACCCAAATTATCGGACGTGATAAAGAACGCATTTTTTTTAACATTATATTTACTCCTTAAAATATGAGTTGATTTTCCCGAAGGATATCAAGTCAAAATCTTGAAATGTTGAAAAATTAGGCAAGTTTTTTGAAATTAGTTTTTCTACAAATTAGTTGACATGTTTTTAATCTCTCATAGAAATCAGAAAAATCTTATCTACATTGAAAGGTCGAATTTGAGTTATGGCACAAGAAAAAAAATTATTCTATAGAATATTTAAAGAAGATGCAGCCGAACAAGGATTGGATATGGAAAAGTTCAGGCTTAATCGTCGCAAAGGTTTGTATCCATTCCAATCATCGGAAAATAAAGTGGTTTGGTTACACAGAAAAGAATTTCGGATCGCCGCAATAGTAAAGAGAGATGTTTCAATAAAAAAAAGAGATCGAAGACATGAAAAAAAGGGTAGAAAAAAATCGGATGATGTTTTAGATTTTTCCGGTTTGCTATCCCAAAAAGGGTACAAAACCGCAACTTATATCCTCGGCTCAATAATTATAATTTACATTGCCCTTAAAATATTCTTAGCTTTATAAGGAGCAAACAAACTATCACGAAATTGTTCCAATACAAAATTTATCTATTTCAATCCATTGGGACTAATCATCTATAAAGCCATATTGACTGATAGAACATTCTTCAATCAACTTCCCCACAATTTTCTGTTCTGCTGTAAAACCAGGCTGAATAACAAAGCCCGAGACGTATGAATCCGGTTTAATATCCGGTTTGCACCAGATACATTTAGCATCAAAAGAAATTTTCTTTTCATCTGCCATTTCATTGGAGACATCAATATCGAAACTGAAAATTTTATCTTTTGCTATCTCCGAATCGCTTATAAGCATCACTCCGCTAAGTGAAACATCAATAATGTATCCCAATTTTTGGGAATGCACTTTGTCAAAAACAGGCAAATAGCAAATAAGATGATTTCTTTTGTGTCTTCGGTTTTCTTTTGTATTTTTCATCTGGACTTACCTTTTTATTCGTAATCGTATTTTCTTATTAAAAAAAATTTTTGAATTTATTGTCAATATATTTGAAATCAGAAATCTGATACAATCCGGAAATTATTAGTGTCCATCCGTAAACTCGCATTCTTGCAATAATTTTCTGCAGGTGATTCGACGCAGATAAACACTGATTATGCTGATAAACCCCTGTTGAATATTAAAATACAAAGCATTAAACGGGGATATTACACTTTTTACAAAAAAATTTTATCTTGCGAAAATCCACTTTTTCAGCGTGATGTTGTTTATCACATTCATCTGCGTCGAATCCCTACTTTACGGACAGACTCTGATTAGACTAGATTTGATAAACATAAAACCTATAATAATATTGCGGATTGGTGCTAACAAAAATTAAAGTTAATCCAATATCTTCTGCATTTGATATTTTTGCAGTAGAAAAAAGATATTTTACCCCGTATTTACGCAATATCCGGAAATTAAGTTCGCATGAAATCTTTGAAATATTATTCCGAATATAATTCTGATCATAATATTTTTTTCCTATTTTATCATCGAATAAAAATAATGCTGACCCGCGATTTGTGAAATAATCCATTAACATTTCAGAAGACCTGAGTTCATTCTCAATTATTTTATAAAATTGCTTTTTGAATTCCAGAGGATAATATGAACTAAATGATCCTACGGTTTTAAATCCATTATAATTTGCTACTGCCGGAAAAAATCCGATACATCCGATCAGATATTCAGCCCTGTTTTCACCAACATGTGATTTAATTTCATCAAACTGACTCTCGGACATAAATTTTTTAAAACCGGGATAATTATTGTATGCTCTTACGGTGGAATGTGATAAATTTATACCAATTTGTAAAATGATCAGGATAAGTATAATTGCCTTTGCAATTCGCTTTTTTTCACAAATAAGATAAAAACCATTCAAACAAAACGCCCAAAGAAGATACCAGACTGAAGTTTTTAGAACGTAGATCCGGCTGAAATTGAAACCCAAATTTAGCCTATTATAAAATTTCATTACCGGAGCAAAGAAATATATCCCGAATATGAAGAGAAAAATAAACTGCAATATCCAAAGACCGATAATTATTTTTTTCTCTCGATTCTTTCCTTTTTTCAGAATTAAAATAGAAAAAATTATAGCCGTTGGCAAAATTATATAAACGTGAAATGAATGAGAAAGTTTGTTCGAGTTAATAAAAATGTAAATAGTATTTTTTATAGTACCGATAAAATCATATTCTGTTAGCGATTGGGCGATGCGGTTTGTGGGGATTTTTAGAACGAATAGATTGTAGAAAATAGGAAAATGAGTAATAAGTGATAAACTCAAAAACAGAGTCGAACCAAGCAAAAAGTGAATATTTTTTTCCCCCTTCCAAAGAAGATAAAGATTTAAAATCAGAAGAGCGAAAAGCAGATAAATTCCCACGAAGAAAAAGTTTGAATAACAGGAATAAACGAATATGATCAAGTAAGAAAGAAGCAAATTTCTCCTTTGGAAAATATAAATGAAACCAAGCAAGAGGAGTGGAATACCTGATATTGAAAGATTTCCCTGTGGCCAAAAAGGTAAGGAAATCCAGGCAAATGAGAAAATGAGCGCAAAATAATCCGGTAATTTTTTTTTGAATATAAAATTTTTCAGGAGAAAAAATAATCCGATGAATGAAAGAAGGCGATAGAACAACTCATTAAAAACGAATCCCCAAAAATAATCAAAAGAAAAAAAAAGTTTATCCAATTTGAGATGCGCAAGATGAAATATCATCGGAGTTGTAGGCAAAGTATAATGCTGAACTGACGAACTTGGAAAAAAACTTGTATTAAATTTCCCGTCAAAAATTCCCTGCATATTTATTTGATTCAGATTATCGTGAATCAGAATGTAGGCATCCTTACCACGAATCAGATAAGGAGAAAAATAAATTGCAAAGAGAAATAAAGCGAGCAGAAATAGAAAGGATTTTGTTTCAAATATATTTGGACGAAAAATCATGATTTTTCTACAAAAAATTGCCTTAAATGATAGATTATTTTTTCAATCTCTTCTTTTCTAATCTCGAAATAGAGTGGAAGTCTGATAATTGTTTTGCTGATCCGATCTGTAACCTGAAGATTGACTTGCGAATATTTTCCCTCCCAAAAAGGAGCATGATGAAGTGGAATGTAGTGAAAAACAGATTGGATGTTTTCTCTTTTTAGATATTCTATCAGATTATTCCGCTCGTTTTCAGATGATAAAACAAGATAAAACGTATGCCCATTTGGCTCAACATCTTTAGGAATAATCGGAAGCATCTTTGGGAGTAGAAAATCGGCTAATCTCGCATAATAAAATTTCCAGTCCTCCAACCGCTTTCTATTAATCTCTGACAAGTGGATTAGTTGAGAATACAAAAAAGCAGCAGTAAGTTCCGGCATCAAAAAATTTGAACTGCTCATCGTCCATGTATAAAAATCCGCTTTACCATTTTCAAATTCTCTACGATTGGTTCCCCTATCGTAAAGACGGACGGCTTTTTCAAAAAACTTCGGATTATTTACAAGCAAAACCCCACCCTCCCCACATTGGATATTCTTTGTTTCGTGAAAACTTATCACTGCGAGATCACCGAAACTTCCTAAGGGTTTTCCCTTGTATTTTGCCCCAATTGCCATTGCCGCATCTTCGATCAGTGATATATTATTTTGCTTGCAGATATTTACGATTCTATCCATCTCACACGCAACTCCTCCATAATGAACTATTACGACCGCCTTTGTTCTTTTTGTGATCAAGCTTTCCAGCAAAACTTCATCAATATTTTTTGTATCTTTGCGAATATCACACCAAACAATCTTTGCTCCCTTTTGAATGAATGGATTTGCAGAAGCCACATGAGAAAAAGCAGGGAGAATAATTTCATCGCCTAATTGAATATTCAAAAGAAGAGAACACATTTCCAGAGCAGAGGTGCAAGAAGGTGTAAAAAAAATTTCTTTTGCACCCGTAATGTTTTTCAATTCATTAGAAGATTTTTGGACGAAATTACCCTTACCGGAAAATTTTCGCCTCTCAATTACGTTTTTGAGATTTTTCTGCTCATCCCCCCAAACGCAAGGAATGTTAAATGGAATTTTCATCACTTTGCGGGTATTTTACCAAAAATATATTTTGGCGAATTTGGTCCTTCACAAAACAGCAAGTCCAAAATAGAGACTTGATGGTCGAATTTTCCCCAAGGTTGTTTGTATTCGCCATAATGAGAATAATCCATGTATGTAAGCGTAATTCCATTTTCCTCAAAAAGTAAGGGAATAATATATGATTTTGCAGCAGGTCCGGTTACGTAGTGAGTACCCCCCAATTGCTTGACGATTGAAATGATTTTCTCGTTTTTTCCATTTTCCAATTTATATTCGGTGGAGTTGGAAAATTTTGTTTTTATATTTAAATATTTACAGATTTCCATAATTAAAAATTGATTTAATTCGCTGATACTTTCCCAGTCTGTCTGCAGAATGTTTTTGATTAGTTCGAAATATTTATGAAAATAATCACATTTTCCGTAACTCATTTGCAGAGATTTCAAGTGCCTTTCCTGCCAATTTTTGGAGCTGTCTATTTGCACTTCATCAATTTTCATAGATTGAGTTCCGTTTGTGGGCACGGTGAGCCAGATTGTCCCGGAAGGAGTTTTTATCTTATTACGGTTTCGCCAATCACAGCAAGTGTATTGAACCGAATCAAGGAAAACAAAATGATCGGCTTTTTCGAGGATGTGGAAATATCCCTTCCAGGGAATATAATTCGATTGAAGAATAGCGATTTTTTTCATCTTTTTTTTATTAGCCACGAATGCACAAACTTTTTTTTAGCATATTCAGTCTTTTTCCGTGTGTTTCGTGGACAGTTTTTCTTTTGCCACGAATGCACGAATTTTTTTTACACAAAGAACACAAAGAATTTTTTTTAGCATATTCAGTGTTTTTCCGTGTATTTCGCGGACATTTTTTCTTTTGCCACGAATGCTCGAATTTTTTTTACACAAAGAACACAAAGAATTTTTTTTAGCATATTCAGTGTTTTTCCGTGTGTTTCGTGGACAGTTTTTCATTTATTCGTGGCTAAATTCATTTTGGTTTTCTTAAAAATTTTGCTGGATTTCCAGCCCAAATTTCATTTTCAGGAATGTCTTCAACCAACACAGAGCCCATTCCGAGAGCTGAAAATTCCCTGATATGGATTCCTTCACGCACGGTTGCATTCAAGCCGATATGAACACCTGCGGAAATTTTCACAAAAGAACTGATGCAACTTTGGGCAGCAAGATGGCAATAATCTCCAATTTTGGAATTATGCCCGATAGTTGCTCCAGCCATTATCAAACTGCACCTACCGATCTTTACATCAGGGGATATGTTGACATTGGGCATTATCACCACACCCGGAGCCAAATCAACATTCGGAGCAACGTATGCGGTAGGGTGGATAAAAGTGGCAAGAGAGTATGCCTGAATATTCAGATTATGGAAGAGGTCAATCCTTTCTCTTTGTCCATCAATCCTGTAAATTGTATTGATGAATAAATATCCGGCTTTGACGAATTTATCCACATCACCAAGTTTGCCGATAACAGGATCACCGGAGATAAGATCGTCCTTGCATTTTCTATCATTTAGATATCCGGCAAACTCAATTTCTTCAAATCCGCGTCTGTTTGCATCTGCGATAGCACTTGCGATTACGGAACCATTACCAAGTCCACCGAGAATAATTACTTTTTTCTTCACAAATTTCATCCTATAATTTTTTCAATTTTATAAAACGGTTTTCGAGCATTAGTTTTGAACTTTAATCGTAAATGCGGAATTATTCTGTCAAGAGCAAGTTTTATCATTTTTTTTAGATTATATCCGCTATTCCCCGCAAATCTGCTATCCCGCTGTAAATTAACTATTTGATAATCAAATTTTAACTTATAAAATTGGCTCAAAGTTGTTCCTGAATAATCAGTATTTTTTATATTTTCATCGTATAATATTTTGTAAAAGGCTCTAAACACACCGAGATTAGGCGGATGGTGAATATCGGTGATGAGATTGGAAATTCTGAAAAACAAATTTGCTACACATCTTTTCCAAAACTGTGTTTTTCGTTTCTCCCACTTTGCAATCACCATAGGAACATTATTTTCTTCGAGAGCAGCGAGCAAAATAGGAATATCCTCCGGTTTGTCCTGTAAGTCCGAATCCATGATTACCAAAATTTTACCTTTTGCATTGTCCAAACCGGCTGTGATCGCATTAGATTGTCCATAATTTTTACTCAATTTTATGATTTTGATTTTATCGTTTTTTGCCCGATATTTTTTCAACAAATTAAAAGTTTCGTCCCAACTTCCATCATCAATAAAAAGAATTTCATATTGAGACGAAAATGATTTTACTACAGGAATTAAGCGACCAATGAGTTTGAAAATTACTTCTTCATCATTAAAAATCGGAATTATTATGGAAAGTTCAAGCATTTTTCATAACATCCTTTTTGCGAATTTGACTGGAAATACTCCACATTCCTCCAATTATGGCGGGAACACCTGTGAGTATCAAAAAATTAATAATTGAAACGCTAAAGGCGATCGAGGGAGAAATCCCGATGGTTCTATAGAAAAAAACAAACGCTCCTTCTCGTATTCCAAAACCGCTAATTGTAACAGGAATAAGAGAAATTATTTGAATGATCGGCACGAGTGCGAGATGGGTTGTAAAAGGAAGATTCACACCAAATGATCGAAAGATAAAATAGACGCTCAAAATAGTGCAAACTTGAAAAATAAAAATAATTGGTAGCACGTGGATCAATATTTTCCCGGTAGGAATTCTGACAAAAGAATTATGCAGTGATAAGAGGTAGGAAATTGGTTTTCGGAAAAATTTGATTTTTTTCAAACCGATACTAAATTTACTTTGCCAGCTTTTGCTTGAGAAAATAAGAAAAAGAAATATTAAAATAAAAATAATTGCCGTTAAAATTATTCTGCTGACCGTGATTTCTTTTGTTTTTTCAAGCGAAAAACTGAATGCTATCCCGATAATACATAAAAGTAAAAATCCGAATATTTTTTCTGCAATTATTGTACATCCCGCTTTCCCCGGATTTTGCTTATGTCTTTTTTCGATGAGATACAATCGAATCGCAGCAAATCCATCTGCTGACGGAAGGATAATTCCCCAAAAGATTGAGATGAAATTTATTTTGAGAAGTTGAGTAAATTTTTCGGTTATTTGAGAAAAATGAAGAAGGATTTTCCACCGCCAGGCAGCGAGAAACGGAATGACGAAAATCGCCAAGATGAATGACATAATCAGCCAGAAAGGAGCAAACATTTCTGCGAGATTGCCAATCAAAGAAATGTGAAATTTGCGAAAAATAAAGATGAGCAGACAGACGGAAATAAGTATCTGAAAAATGGGATAAATTTTTCTAAATTTATTTGCCAATAATTTCATTTAAACGATTTCCATCATTCGGTTCAAAGATTTTTTAGTTTTTTCCACAATTTCTTGCGGAATTTTGATTTCGTATTTTTCTTCGGCGAGAGCACGAACTGCTCCCCGAAGAGTGGTTTTTTTCATGTCTTCACAGATCATTTTTTTGCTTAAAGATACAATGTGTTTTTGAGGATAAAGATATCTCAGTTGCTCATACAAACCGTATTCCGTACCAATTATGAGATTATCGTGTTCTTTTGCAAAGTCCAGCATTTGGCTCGTGGAACAGACAAGGTCTGCCGCTTTGCAAACATTTAGGCGACATTCGGGATGAGCCAGCAGACTATAGTTCGGATATTTAGAACGCACCTCTTTCACATCTTCGAGAGTAATGTCATCGTGAACATAGCAAGTGCTATCGAACAGAATTAATTCTCTGCCTAAATTATAAGAAACCCAAGCCCCGATATTTTTGTCCGGAACGAAAATCACTTCCTTATCTTTCGGGATGGAATCAACGACCTCTATGGCATTTGCGGATGTGCAAGTTATCGTGCTTTCTGCTTTTAGCTCCGCTTGTGAGTTTACATAACAAACTACTTCAGCCCCCGGATGCTTTTCTTTCAGCCGGATAAGATCGGAAGTTGATTTTAAAAGGGCAAGACGGCAATCGGCATCTTTATGTGCCATAATGACTTTTTTGTCTGGATTAAGAATTTTGGCGGTCTCACCCATAATAATAATTCCGCAAAGCAAGATCATATCCGCATCGGTTTTTGCGGCAATTTTTGCCATCTGCAAAGAATCTCCCACATAATCAGCCATTTTTTGAACTTCTACAAATTGGTAATTATGTGCAAGGATAAAGCAATTTTTTTCTTTTTTCAATTCTGCAGCGCGTGAATATAGTTCTTCTTCGCTTAAAGAATTCCAATCAATATTTTTAGTCATTTTCTCTCTCCGAATTTTATGCGATTATTTTATATTTCGAGAAATTAAATTGAGTAATTAAATGTCAACAAACGAGAATTTTTAATTAAAAAAAAACTAAATGACAATATTTTGATATATTTGACAAAAATATGTGGCAAACAATTATTCGGAAAATAATTTTTAGAAGGTAGAAAAAAAATTAGATGTTGTTAAAATATAAAAACATTAAAACAACAGAGATTTATCCCGCTGGATATGTTTATAATACATTAAAAAATGGAATAATTGGGATTTTATCCTACGGAGTGAATACGCA
>JAYEKN010000232.1:31365-34517 GCA_034661015.1 Candidatus Cloacimonadota bacterium | reverse complement strand
GAGGACTTTTGCTGTTTAAAAAGTCCGAAGGATCTTGTTTAAGATATCATTGTGTATTCCCGGGAGATTCTTCACTTTGTTCAGAATGACACGGTGGATTTTTGAGAACTGCTGCAAAATAATGAATAATTAATAATGGAATACGGAATACGGAAAATGGAAAAAACTAAAAAAACTCGAGTCGCGTCATTCTTTTCGACACGACTCGGGTTTTTTCTCCCCGTAAGCAGACTGGAGTTCAGACGGTTCTTTTTCCGACTGGACTTCAGAATGCACAAAACAATGAATAATGAATAATGAATAATGTAAAATTTAAAATGTAAAATGTAAAATGTAAAATGACCACGAAATACACGAAATACACGAAAGTCCCCATATTTCTCGTTCCCAGATATTCCAATTTTCTCGTTCCCAAGCCTTCCCATTTTCTCGTTCCCAAGCCTTCCCATTTTCTCGTTCCCAAGCCCTCCAATTTTCTCGTTCCCAAGCCCCAGCTTGGGAACGCCTTTGCTTCAAGCCCCTGCTTGAAGAGAACAAAACTCATATTTTCTTTTTCAAAACAGCACAACGGAACGCTTTGGAAAAGCGTAATACGCCTACTCCCCAAAACGCTTTGGAAGAGCGTAATACGTATTCTTTTTTTTCCAAAAAGAATATCGTAAGTTTTACCCACAGTTGATCAGTCAGCAGACAGAGTAAACAACTGTGGGCTTCTGACTAACTTACGTGTTAATGGTTAGAGAAATATGATAGAAGCCCACGATTTTAATCGTGGGTTTACACAGATTGCACAGATTACACGGAAAAAATTTCCAATTTTCAATCTCCACCCTCTATTTTGAATAAGCACTTTTTAAATAAGCACTTTCGATCTATCCGATACTCAATTGACATAATTGAGTTACTTGACGGAAAAAATTCTTTCGATGGGTTATAGAAACTTATTTTAATGAAATAGAACGAATTGGAATACAAATTGTAATAGGTAACTACATGAACGAAAAAGTAACGGATATTGTTTTTAAAAAATTTAGCAAGCTTGTTTATGAAAAATCAGGCATAAACCTTACTGATAAGAAAAAAGCCTTGTTTCAATCTCGCGTAAAAAAAATTATGCGGAGTAAGGGAATTGAGAAATACAGTGATTATTATAAATTTCTCGCAGGAGATGAGACTGGTCGGGAATTAATCATTTTTATAGATAGAATTTCCACAAACGTAACTTCATTTTTTCGAGGTAATGCCCATTTTGTATTTGTTCGGGATCATTGGGTTGACGAGTGGAGAGAAATGAATAAAAATATTCCACCCGGAAAGAGAGAAATAAATATTTGGAGTGCTGGTTGTTCAAAAGGTGCAGAATCATATTCCCTTGGAATTGTTCTGTTGGAAAATTTAGACCCTTCCGAATATCGAAGTATAAAAATATTTTCCAGTGATATTTCCAAAGACTCCCTTGCTTATGCCACAAAAGCTGTTTATACAACAAAAGAGGTAAAAGATGTTCCCTCTTATCTTTTGCATAAATATTTTTATAAAGGTAAAAATAAATCCAGCGGTTTTGTTAAGGTTAAAGAAAATCTTAGAAGCATAGTGGAGTTTCAATATTTTAATTTGATGGATAATTTTTCTCCGATTCACAAAACGTTTGATTTGATTTTCTGCAGAAATACGATGATTTATTTTGATAAACCAACCAAGCAAAAATTAGTAAACAAATATTATAAAAAATTAAAAAATTATGGATATTTCTTTACAGGCCATTCGGAAAGTTTAGGAATCATTAAACATGATTTTTTTCAGATCCAGCCTTCTCTCTATCAGAAGAGGCTTAAAAGTTAACATCGGTGTTACTCGAATGAACAACAGAAAACGCAGAAGCAAGACTTCCGAAAGCATTCGGAAGGACAAATATTCTTTCTCTGTGATTTCGTGTAGTCTGTGATAAAACCGATGGGAAAGTGAGGCTCATTTTGGGCAAGATTATTGTTGGTGTTGCTGATATGCAAATTTCGGATAATTCCGAAGATGAAATTATTACATATTCGCTCGGTTCTTGTCTGGGATTAATAATTTTTGATCCGGTAGCAAAAGTGGGTGGTATGGTTCACGCCATGTTGCCAGACTCAAAAATTCAACTGGGCAGAGTGCTAGAAAATCCCTACAAATTTATTGATACGGGCATTCCCCTGCTATTTAAAACAGCATATAAACTTGGAGCAAAAAAGAGCAGAATAATTGTAAAAGCCGCAGGTTGTGGACGAGTTTTAAACGACTCAAATCTTTTTAATATCGGAAAAAGAAATGAAGCAGCTATTAGAAAACTATTATGGAAAAACAATGTTCTTCTAAAGAAAAGTGATTTTGGTGGAAATAAAAGCAGAACAATTACCCTCAGCCTTAAAACCGGCGAACTCTCTGTAAGAGTCGGTAGGGAAGGCACAACGGTTTTGTAGAAACGGTAATTGATCATGCAGGATTAGGACACAGATGAACGCTGAAAAAACCGATATGCAGGTAAAGGATAGGACACAGATGAACGCTGAAAAAACCGATTTACGCAGATTACAGACCTCTAAAAAATTTTATAAAATTTGCTGAAATTTCGGACTTATTATGTATATTATCTCAAATTTTTACAACTCATCCCCTAGCCCCTTCTCTTCAAAAAGAAGGGGGACAGCCCCCTCTTTTTTCAAGAGAGGGGGTTTGGGGGTGAGTTTAAATGCGTGTAATTTTTACTACTCCCAGTGTCCACTTTTTGTGCTATCAACGTATATTTATAGAGATAAAGCAGTTTTACAGTTTCTTTTTTTGAGATCTCGATTTAAATATTATTGTAAAAAATTAATCAGTGCTTGCCCTGCTTGCCCAATGAAATCTTTTTTATTTTTTATTTCATCGTGGGTGGAATGTTTTTGCATTTATATTCCACTTGGGGTTCATCAGCTCGATCAGTGCTTGCCTTGTGGAATGTTTTTGCATTTATATTCCACTTGGGGTTTATCAGCGTCGAATCTTAGCGCGTCGAATAATTATTATGGAAATTGATGACATTATTAAAAAAGTGGATAGGTTAAAGCAATTTTCATTAACATATATGAAAGTTAAGAAAATGCTCGCCGATCCATATGTTGCCTCCAAAAAGATAG
>JAYEKN010000232.1:15875-31265 GCA_034661015.1 Candidatus Cloacimonadota bacterium | reverse complement strand
CGTCGAATAATTATTATGGAAATTGATGACATTATTAAAAAAGTGGATAGGTTAAAGCAATTTTCATTAACATATATGAAAGTTAAGAAAATGCTCGCCGATCCATATGTTGCCTCCAAAAAGATAGTAGATGTAATTAAATATGATCAATCATTTACTGCAAACATTTTAAAAATATGCAATTCGGCACTGTATAGGAGAGAGCAAAAAATAAGAAATCTTATTCAAGCTGTTTCCTTGCTTGGTAGCAACCGATTAAAACAAATCGTGCTGATAGAAAGCGTAAATGCGGTAATGTCTCAAACCTATAAAGGATATGAAGTGAATGAAAGAGAGTTGTGGAATCATTCTATAATAACTGCTTTGATTGCCGAACAAATAGGAAACGAATTAAAATTTCATGATGTGGATACATTATTCACGGCTGCAATTCTACACGATATCGGTAAAGTGGTTCTTAGTGAATTTGTAGATGAAAAATTTGAAGATATTCATAATCTCGTGAAAGAAGGCTCTAGTTTTTTATCTGCAGAAAAAGAAGTGCTCGGAGTAAATCATGCTGAAGTTGGTGGGAAAATATTAGAAAATTGGCGCTTCCCACAAGTTCTTATTGACACCGTACGATTCCATCATAACCCGATTGAATGTAGGGATAATAAATTTGTTAAGATTGTAAATATCGCTGATACGGTTGCTATGCTTATGGGTTCGACCACTCAGCGAGACGGTCTTTCTTATTTATCATATCCTGAAATTGGTGCTCATTTAAAATTTCGAAACAAAGATGTCCAAAAAGTAATATCATTGGTTTCTTCAAAAATTAATGATGTAGAAAATTTATTATCATAAAACAAGAAAAAGAGGGAAAAATATGGCTATTAATATTTTGGTTGTAGATGATGCTCCTTCAATGAGGAAGATAATTATCAAAACAATCAACATATCCGGTGATTATGCCGGAGAAATTTATCAGGCAGGTAATGGAAAAGAAGCACTCGAAGTGCTAAATCGGGAATGGGTTGATCTGGTTTTTACTGATCTGAACATGCCGGTTATGAATGGAATGGAATTGATTAAAAGAATCAAAGAAAATCCGGATTTCGAGAATTTACCTATAATCGTGATAACAAGTCGAGGAAAAAAGGATCTTGAAGGTGAAGAGCAATTATTATTGATTGCAGATTTTATCACCAAGCCTTTTCACCCCGAACAATTAAGAGATGTGATTTTTTCAATAATTGGAGACGAATATGAAAGAAACGAAGATGATGTCGGTTCTGACGGAAGTGATTTCTAAAGTTCTTTCTTTGATGTATTTTCTTTTTGAGGATGACGATGAACCATTCGAAAAGGAAAATGACAAGGATTATAAGATATTTACGATTGATTTTTGGGATGATAAAAAGTACCGGATTGTTTTTAAAATTCACGACAGAATCATGAATTTGATGATCGAAAACTTTGAAGGTGTTGAAGATGAATCATTAAAGCAAGGAGACATTATAAGTGGCATAAGAGAATTTGTAAATATCGTTTGTGGAAATTTTATGAACGAATTTTCCGGTAAAATGAAAATGGGTCTGCCAATGTATTCCTCAAAAGAAGAAGTACAAAAAAACGAGTGTAATACTCTGATTGACGAAAAAGAATGGTGGATCGAGAATTCACGTCTATTTGTAAAAATCGTAAAGTGTTAGAACACATAGATTCACGCTGTTGATAGGATGCAGATAAATCCCGGTGAAAAAAAGACAAGACATTCCACGGGATAGAAACTAATTAGAGTCTATCCGTAAAGGAAAATCTTGAGTTAATCCGCCAGCTGGCGGATTGACTTAAGATTTTCCAACTCACAAACATAACGCTAATTAACTTAATAGATAATTTTTTTAATTCGTCACGGAATCAGGCTTCGTTACACTATGCCCAGACGGGTTGGTCCGTGACGTCTCGAAAAGGCTACTTTACGGATAATTTTTATAGTGCATAAATCGGTTTTTTCAGCGTTTATATTTGCCGAATAAAATATACTGGAAGGAATATTTATTATGATCAAAGTACTCATTGTTGATGATTCTGCAGTAGTACGAAAAATTTTGAAGGAAGAATTGTCCAAGGATCCACAAATCCAAGTTGTTGGAACCGCACCGGATCCCTATATTGCAAGGGATAAATTGGTGCAATTGGAACCGGATGTAATCACACTTGATGTTGAAATGCCTAAAATGGACGGAATAACTTTTTTGCGAAAAGTCATGAAATATAAACCTATACCCACCATTATCGTAAGTTCTTTAACCACCAAAGGAAGCAAATTGGCAATGGAAGCCTTTGAAGCAGGTGCGGTGGAAGTCATTCCCAAACCCGGCGCTGCTTATACGATCGGAAATATGGGTAAAGATCTGACATTCAAAATTCATGCTGCATCCAAAGCGAAAGTCTTTAAACAAGAAATTTTTATACCCAAAAAAACAAAAATTGCTTCAAGAGCTTTATCCGAAACTACAAATAAAATTATTGCCCTCGGTGCTTCAACCGGCGGAACTCAAGCTTTGCAACAGGTGATTTCCTCCCTTCCCGCAAATTGCCCGGGAGTAGTAATTGTTCAGCATATGCCTCCCAAATTCACGACTTCTTTTGCTGAAAGATTAAATAGTTTAAGTGAGTTGGAGGTAAGTGAAGCCCAGGGTGGTGAATATGTTACTTCGGGAAAAGCCTTTCTTGCTCCGGGAAATTTTCACATGGTTTTAAACCGGAGTGGTGCCAGATATTTTGTGGAACTAAAAAAAGGTCCGAGGGTTCACCATCAACGACCGGCTGTGGACATCCTTTTCCGGTCCGTTGCTAATATTGCCGGAGCAAATGCTGTGGGTGCAATAATGACTGGAATGGGGAGTGATGGAGCACGTGGTTTGAAAATGATGAAAGATGCAGGGGCAAAAACCATTGCCCAAAACGAGGAAACATGTGTGGTTTTCGGTATGCCCAAGGAAGCAATTAAGTTGAATTGTGTTGATTATATCGAACCGATTGAAAATATTAGTAATAAAATTTTGCAACTATTTTAGGTATAAGACACAATGATGCGGGAAATTGAGGTAGATGTTAATTTGAAAGTGCTTATCGTGGAGGATGAAGACCTTCTGATAAATGTACTGGAAAATAATTTTCACAAATGGAAATGGGAATGCGTTAGAGCGAATACTGTTCCGGCAGCCCTGTCTCTGCTAAACGAAACTTTTGATGTAGTATTAACAGACATCCGCCTGCCTCGATTAACCGGAATTGATCTGCTAAGAAATATCAAAGACTTATATCCGGACTTAGAAATAATTTTGATGACCGCTTATGAGGATATGGATATGCTTATCAAAGCGATCAATCTCGGTGCATTTTCATTTTTATATAAGCCTCTTAATCTAAAAAAATTGAAAGATGCGATTTTGCGGGCTGCCAGAATGAAACTGGCGAAAGCACAAATTCAGAACTATCAAAAAACGCTGGAGATGGAAGTAGAAAAACGTATTCATCAACTCAAGGAAAGTGAAGAACGCTATCAAAAGGTCGTTCAACTTGCTCCGGCTTGTATCTGGACTGCGGATAAAGAGGGCAAATTTCTCACAATTGAATCTGATGTTTGGGCGAAATTGATTGATTATGATGTTGAAGAAATGAGAGCACACACTTTTTATTCTAATCCCTGGGAAACCGATGAATCCGTTGATGTTAATAAATGGGCAATGAATGAAATTTTGAAAGGCAAATTTGTGCGCGGTGCCGAAGAACCTATAAAAAAGAGGAACGGAGAAATCGTTTTTGTTGCTCATAACATTGCCCCTCTATTTGATTCGCATTACCGGATTATCGGATGCATTGGAGTTACCACGGATATCACCGATCGCCGCGAAGCCCAAGAGCATCTGAAAATGTTGGGTCAAACCATAAGAAGTGTAAACTATTGCATTTGCATCGCAGATATGGATAAAAATATAATATTCATTAATAATGCTTTTTCAAAAACTTATGGCTATTTTCCCCCAGAAATATTGGGTAAAAACATCAATATCCTTTGGGATAATTCTTCGTCTCATTCCGAATATCATCCTGTGGACGTGGAAAAATTTACGGAAGGTAAATTTGCAACCATTTCCGATGCGCAAAAGAATATCAATGCCATTCTTGAGAAAACACATCATCAAAATGGCAGTTCTGTGGATTCTGAAAATAATGGAACATGGGAAGGAGAATCGGAAAATGAAACTAAAAAAGGTTTGAAGTTTCCAGTGGATATATCTGCTTCCATAATAAAGAATGACAACGAAGAGCCCATCGCATTTGTAATAGTTTCTCATGATATTACAGAGCTGAAAGCATTGCAAAACGAGTTTGTTCATTCGGAAAAATTGACAGCAGCCGGCAAAATTGCAGCGGGAGTAGCACACGAGATCAGAAATATGATAGCCGCAATAAGTACTTCCACCCAATTTTGTTTGGACAATCTCCATCCCTCTCCGCAGATGGAAAAGCATTTAAGTAGAATTGAAAAAAATCTTGATGCCACTTCGGAAGTTTTGGAAAAATTATTGAATTTTGCACGCTCAACAAAACCCTCTTTCAGGAGCATTGATCTCAACGATGTGATAGAAGATGTTATTAATTTGGTTCAAGCGAAATTTGATCAAAAAAGAATCGGACTAATTGCAAATCTCGAAGAAAATTTGTTGTCAATATCCGGAGACGGATCACGTATTCGGGATCTTATCATGAATTTGCTACTTAATGCCTATGAAGCGTCCGAACAAAATTCCGAAGTAAATATTTTTACCAAATCTAAGAAGGATACTCAGCAAATTGTTTTTCAAATTATGGATCAGGGCTCCGGGATTCCTTCAGAAGAAATAAATTCTATTTTTGATCCGTTTTTCACAACAAAAGCTACAGGCACCGGCTTGGGGCTTTCTATTTGTCAGCAGATTGTGGATGAGCATGACGGAGAAATTAAAGTTGAAAATAATGAATCCAAAAAGGGTTGCACTTTCACGATTATATTTCCAGCACGAAAATCTGGAATAAATACGCAGAATACAGAGATTGTGAGGGCGAACAAATCCCTAAAATCACCAAAAATTTAAATAAATGAAAGATAAATATGAATACTAAAGATGAAAAATATAAACAGGAAATTAAAAAATATCAGAATAAAATTTTGGCTCTCGAAAAAGAACTGAAGAAATTGCAGTATCTGAATGAAGATGTGGATGCATCACATTCCCAAATTCTCCATAGAGATAAAATGGCGTCCATCGGGCAACTTGCTGCCGGAATCGCTCACGAGCTGAATAATCCGGTTGGTTTTGTGTCCTCTAATTTTGAAACTTTAGAAAAAAATGCAAAAAAAATTGCCAAAATTATTAATAATTATCGCCATCTTTCCGAATTTATTGACGACCCTGAACGTCAGAAACAATTATTTCATTCTATTACGGAAGAAGAAAAAAAAATGCACCTTGATTTTATTCTCGATGATCTTGACGAACTTTTTGGCGATTCCCGCAAGGGTTTTGATCAGATATCAAAAATAATTACAAGTTTGAGAAATTTTTCCAGAATAGACGATTTCGATGAAAAAACATTATACAACATTAATGATGGACTGAATGATACGCTCGTTATAGCCAAAAACGAATATAAATACCATGCTGATATTGAAAAAGATTTGGGTGATATTCCGTTGATCTTCTGCTCTCCCGGTATGCTAAATCAGGTTTTTCTAATTATAATCATTAATGCAGCCCAGGCTTTGTCAAACCGAGATTCCGATATTAGAGGACACATCAGAATAAAAACCTATGCTACCGAAAAAGATATTGTCTGTGAAATTTCTAATGATGGTCCGGTTATTGAAAAAAGTGTTATGGCAAAAATGTTTGACCCTTTTTTTACTACAAAAGAGACAGGCAAGGGCACGGGCTTGGGTTTGAGCATTGCTTATGATATAATTGTCAATAAACATTCGGGTAATATTTATGTGGAATCCGAACCGAGCAAAGACACCAAATTTACCATTACATTATCACAGGATTTAGGTTAATATGCCAATTCGCGTTAGAAAAGTTTTATTCGTAGATGATGATCCGCAGGTGATCAAATCACTCAAACGGAGCATGCTGGATGCGGAATTTAGTACCGTTTTCTTAGAAAGCGCTACCGAAGCTTTGGAGTTTCTAAAGGAAAGTAAGGTTGATTTGGTGGTTTCCGATATGTTGATGCCCAAAATGGATGGCTACAAATTTTTGGACATTGTTTCAAATAATTACCCTGATATAATGCGATTTGCACTTAGTGCCACAACCAATGAAGAAAATGTAAAAATTTGTCTTGTGATGGGGGTTGCCGAAAATTTCTTAGTGAAGCCTTGGAAAGAGGAAGACCTTCGGGGAAATATTCGAACTGCATTGGCGTTAAAAGAGGATTTGGAAGATAATCGCATGGCTGATTTGATGTCTAATGTGAAAAGATTTCCCGTTTTGCCGTCAACATATTATGATGTTATGAAAGCCATCCGCTCAAATCAGAATGCAAAAACACTTGCCGATATTATTGAAAAAGACGCTACATTTGCTGCAGATGTGATGAAAGTATCAAACTCTGCCTTTTATTTCCACGGTAAAGAAACTACTTCGGTTCAAATGGCTATTGTTTTTCTTGGCATCAGAACCCTGAGAAGTATTCTTGTGAATATCTCTGTTTATAAATTACTCCAAATGGGTTCTACTTCACCTTTGGAAGCTAGATTTTTATGGGATCATAGTGCTTATGTAAATGAACTTTTATTTTTTATATATAAAAAATTAACCAATCATACTTTGCCGGAAAATTATCATAGTGCAGGCTTGCTACATGATATGGGCAAATTCTTTCTTATGAACGCCCTGCCGGATAAATATAAACAAATTACCGACAAATTAAAGAATGATGAAAACATGAATTGGGTACAGGCAGAAAATATGGTTATGGATGTTCCGCATACCAAGCTCGGCAGTTTCCTTTTACGAACTTGGAACTTTTCTCAGAAATTGCAAGAAGTCTGTATGTATCACCATGACCCGCTCAATTCACCTGTTTCAGACGAAGCAAAAAGGGTTATGGCGATAATGAAAATAGCTGACATGCTTTCTTGGATTATGCTCAAAGATGCAAATATTCCGGATGTCTCAGATGAAGTATTTGAATATTTAAATTTATCTCAAAGTGATATCCAAATGCTATTAAAAGATTTTATCAACACAAAAAAGGGCGGGATTGCCCAAATACCAAAAATAATTTCCCGCTAAAAAAGGATGAATTATGGATGATGATATAAGAAGTATATTATTTGTTGATGACGATGAAAAAGTGATAAATGCTCTTGAAAGAAGTATGGTGGAAACTGAATACAACTGCTTTTATGCGACTGGCGGCAGGGAAGCTCTCAAATTAATGGAAGACACCGAAATAGATTTGGTCATTGCAGATATGGTTATGCCAATCATGGATGGATATCAGCTCCTAAAAAAAGTAGAGGATAAATATCCCGATACAGCTCGCTTGGTGCTGAGTGCATATAGCGAATCTGAAAAAGTAAAAAGATGTCTCGTGGAAGGTTTGATCGAGAATTATCTGTCAAAGCCTTGGAAAGATGAAGAACTGAAGACAAGCATAGAAAATGCCTTATCCCTAAAAGCAGATCTGGAAGATGAATCTATCGTTGCATTGCTCTCGGGAATAAAAAAATTCCCGGTTCTGCCCTCAATCTATTATGATGTTTCACAGGCATCCAAGGCAGGTAAAAATGCTGTTTATATTTCAAAGATAATCTCAAAGGATGCTGCTTTTGCTGCTGATGTGATGAAAGTATCCAACTCGGCATTTTATTATCACGGGAAAAGAACCACATCCGTAATGAGCGCCATTGTTTTTCTTGGAATGCGTACTTTGAAAACTATTATGATAAATATCTCATTGTTCAAAAGTTTGGACAAAGAATTTACCGATGAAGCGGAACAGCTGTGGGACCACTGTGCTTTGACAAATGAACTGGCGTTTACATTATACAAAAGTCTAACTTTTAGGGAATTGCCGGATGAGTTTCATAGTGCCGGTTTGCTTCATGATTTGGGAAAATTCTTTCTCATGAACGCTCTGCCCGATAAATATAAGGAAATCATGAGACTCATTAAACAAAATCCGGATAAAAACTGGATTGATGTGGAGAAAGAAGTGGTGGAAGTTTCCCATGCAAAACTCGGTAGTCTATTACTAAAAAAATGGAACTTTACGCGCAAACTTCCTATAGCTGTAGAATATCACCATCGTCCTCTGGAAGCCCCTTTTAACCTTACGGACAAACAGGCTATGGCAGTATTGTATATGGCAAACGCACTATCTTGGAAAATAATGAATAATGAAGATGAATTTGAATTTCCCGAAGAAATATATCAAGCAGTAAAAAAAGGTAAACCCGAAGTAGAAAGAGCATTCAATCTTTTTAGAGAAGAACGCAAAAGAAGATTAAAAATGAAAGGAAAATAAATTTGGAGGATTAATGGATAAAAAAATTCTAATCGTGGATGACGAAGAAGCCTTAAGAAATATATTCAAAACTATTCTCGAAAAAGAAGGATATGTGGTTACGGGCGTCGGAAGTGCCGAAAAAGCACTTGAAGTCATGGAAGAAGAAAGTTTTATGGTTATGTTCCTGGACCTAAACCTGCCGAGAATGAATGGGGTAGAATTATGTAAAAAAATTCGTGAAGACAATCCCGTCCCATGCATTTATGCCGTTACGGGATTTTCCTCATTATTTGAACTTGTAAATTGCCGGGAAGCCGGTTTTGATGATTATTTTGTTAAACCCATAAAAATGGATATGTTGAAAAAAATTGCAAACGAATCATTTGAAAAAATCTCTCGTTGGAGAAAACGATAATAAGAAAAACAAATTGTTATCCGCTAAGATTCGTTTTCAAAATATTTGCAAAAATAAAAATTATTGGAAACAATCAAAGAAGTCAAAAATTATAAATTATAAATCATTCCGGAGATCTTGCCCTATGCTTCAATGCTTCAGCGATTCTCCAAAGGTATTGCCAAAGTAAGGAATCAAAATGAATAAGCCTAAAATATTAATTATTGATGATGAAAAAAACATAAGGGAATCAATAAAAAGAACTTTTAGGCAGGACGATTATCTTTTTTATGAAGCAGAAAACGGGCAACAGGGATTGGATCAAGTCGAAAAAGAAAAACCACACATTTTAATACTTGATTTGAATATGCCGATTATGGACGGAAGGCAATTCCTCAAAAAGTTAAAGCCAAAGGTTTCCGATCCGTTTTCAATCCTCGTTTTAACCGGTCAGGGATTTGAAAAAGAAATTAAATATTGTTATGAACACGGTGCAAGGTTTTTTTTAGGGAAACCCGTTAGCAAGTACGAAATGCGTGGATTAGTAAAAAATATGATCGCCTTGGAAAGATTTAAAGAAAAATCTAAGTCCGAGCTGAGCATAGTCTATGATGCCCTTGCATCATCACCAAGCGGAACTGTAATAATAGATTTGAAGGGAGTTGTTACTTATGCAAACAGTGCTTTTTACGCAATGTTCCAGTTTGATGAAAAGGAAAATATTAAAGGCAAACGTTTAATAAATGTTATTCAAATGGCAGAAACTGATGTTCTGCAAAGTCTGATAAATACGGAAAACGATGGGAAAAGAGTTGCAAAAGAGATGCAGGTAAAGTTCAAGGATAGAGACTCGATGTTCATGGAAGTTACAACTTCAAATGTTAGTGATCACGAGGATAATATAATTGGACGGATGATAAGTTTTGAGGACATTACCAAACGAAAACAATCTGAGCAGAAACAAAAAATATACGCAAGAGATTTGGCGAAAAGTTTGAAGGATTTGAAAATTAGCCAACAAAATTTGCAAAAAGCATATCTCGACACGATATACAGACTTTCTATTGTTGCAGAATATCACGATAAAGACACCGGAAGGCATATTATCCGCGTGAGTTATTATAGTGAGATTATTGCAAAAAATATGGGTTTATCAAACCAAGTAATCTGGGATATCAAATATGCTGCTCCAATGCATGATATTGGTAAAATTGGCATAGCCCCGGATATCCTAAACAAACCTAGCTCTCTCAATAAAGAAGAATTTGATTTAGTAAAAAAACATCCCCAAATTGGGAAAATGATTCTTTCCAATTCTGAGTCATCAATCATCCGAATGGCTGAAGATATTGCAGCTTATCACCACGAACGTTGGGATGGAGGCGGATATCCGGACGGTTTATCCGGAGAAGAAATTCCTCTCTCCGCCCGTATTGTGGCTTTAGTTGATGTGTTTGATGCGATAACAACGGAAAGACCTTACAAGAAGCCTTTTTCAATTGATGTTGCATGTGAAATAATTAGAAATGAAAGCGGAAAACACTTTGACCCACAAGTAGTTAAAATATTTTTTGATAGTTTGGATGAGTTTTCAAAAATTATGCAAGATTTAGAAAACATTACACCGAAAAAGGTTGCAACCTACTTTCAATAAGTGGAGTTTCTAATGAAAAAAATAAAAATTATTGCTGTAGAAGATGATTCGCTCGTGGCAATTGATTTAAAAAACAAATTAGAGAAAATCGGGTATAATGTCTGTGGTGTTTATCCAAATGGAAGACAAGCCATAAAATCAATAGAAACAAACACGCCTGATTTAATTCTGATGGATATTGGTATTCAGGGTGACATAGATGGAGTTGAGACCGCTGAAATTATTCACGAGAAGTATAATCTGCCAATTATTTATTTAACGGCATACTCAGACGATGCGACCATAAAAAGGGTGGGATTTACCCCACAATGTGGGTATATTTTAAAGCCTTATACCCAACAATCACTAAGAGTTAATATTGAAACGGGGCTGAATCGGTTTAGGAATAAAATGGAAATTGAGAAAAACCGCAATGACCTTAAAAATCTTGTGCAAGGCCAAAATATTTTATTTGAAATAGCAAAAAAAATCTCCGCTGAAATAGAAATTGATAAACTGTTAAAAAGCACCACAGAAACCATACAAAAGGCATTCGGTTTTTATGGTGTCATGATTTTTCTAGTAGATGAGTGCACAGAAGAATCCTGCTTGATAATGCAAACTATTGCAGGCGGATATGAAAATATTTTCTTCAAAGGATTTGTCATAAAAATTGGCGAAGGAATGATCGGAAAAGCTGCTCAAACAAAAAAAACACAATTTTCTAACGATGTAAGCAAAAATCCGGATTATATTCGTAAAAGAGAAGAAATAGCCAAATCTGAAATCGCAATTCCCCTATTATATAGGAACAAGGTAATTGGCGTTCTGGATGTTCAAAGTAGAAAAAAAGATGCATATAAGGAATTAGACGGTATTTTGATGGAAACTATCAGCTCACAAATAGCTGTCGCAATTGTGAATGCAACATTATATAAAAAACTGCAGATTGAATTAAAAGAAAAATCAAAAGCACAGAGAGATATAAATATGGCAAATGAGCAGTTGGAAGGGATGGTTGAAAAAACAAACGCGTTTGCGAGAAGAATGGAGTTTAAAAATCTTGAACATGAAATTATTTTCAATACTACAGCAGAGGGTATGTTAATCGTAAAAAAAGATTTCAATATCTCTTTAGTCAACAATGCTGTTGTCGAATTAGTGGGTAAGCCGAAAAACAAAATAACAAAAAAGAAATGTTTTGAGATATTTCCCAATGAACTTTGTGGAACTGATAAATGCACTTTGAAGCAGATCTATAGTGGAAAAAATCATATTGAACAAGAATTTTTATTCAAGCATAAGTCCGGGAAACAAATTCCCTGCCTTTTAACTACGAACCGTTTTATCGGTGTTTCAGGAGAAACACTTGGTTTTGTGTCATCAATCAAAAATATGACACGGCGGAAAGAACTGGAACGCAAATTACTGCAATCACAAAAATTGGAATCAATCGGACAATTGGCAGCCGGAATAGCCCACGAAATAAATACACCGACTCAATATGTGGGCGATAATGTGCACTTCATGCAAGAGTATTTTCAAGGATTCTTGAAGATCATCAGCCATTATGATAGGATGATTAACAGTGCTACACCGCGTTCAATATCCCAAAATTTATTCGATAGATTGGAGGAATTGAAAGAAGAGACTGATTTTGAATTTGGCAAAGAAGAAATTCCAAAAGCAATTGAGCAAGCTATCGAAGGAATAGATAGAGTTGCAAAAATCGTGAGAGCAATGAAAGAGTTTTCCCATCCGGAGCAGAAAGATAAAACACCGATGAATCTAAAGCAAACCATACAAACCACTATTACGGTAGCTAAAAATGAGTGGAAATACGTTGCCGAAATGAAAACGGATTTCGACAAAGATTTACCTGAGGTGGATTTGCTCCCGGACGAATTTAATCAGGTTGTTCTCAATTTGATTCTGAATGCCGTTGATGCAATTAAGGAGAAACTTGAACAAGGCAATCATAACGAGAAGGGTGTGATCACAATTTCAACGGGAATGAAAGATAATTTTGCCATAATCAAAGTAGAGGATAACGGAAATGGTATTCCGAAAAATGTTCTCACAAAAATATACGATCCGTTTTTCACTACAAAGGAAGTTGGGCAAGGAACAGGTCAAGGGCTTTCTATCTGCCGAGATATAATTGTGAACAAGCATAATGGCAGTATTGATGTAGAATCCAAAGTTGGTGAGGGAACGAAATTTACGATAAGAATTCCCATTAAACAAACCGTTGAAAATCACGATGACCTTATTGACCTGTAATGAAAGCAAACAACTATGTTCGCAACAATTCGGGATAAGCGCCGGAGACCGAAAAAGGAATAAAAAAAAGTTAAAATACGAATCTCATCCGCCGGTTTGCCGACTGATGAGCCACAGAAAATTTTTATGAAAAAACATATACTTTTTGTAGATGATGAAAAGAGAATCCTTGATGGTCTAAAAAGACGCATGCGGATTTTTAGGAATAAATGGGATATGTGTTTTGCCCTGAGCGGGAAAGAAGCACTGGGAATAATGAGCCAAAATAAGATAGATGTGCTCGTTACAGATATCCAAATGCCCCAAATGAGCGGGGCTGAATTGCTCAAAATCGTTCAAAAAAAATATCCGCACATCATCCGAATTGTTTTAACAGGACACACAAATAAGGAAACGTTGATGCGTGTATCAAGTTATATGCACATGTTTCTCACAAAACCATGTGATGCAAAAAGTCTGGAAAACGCCCTCCAAAACGGTAATGAGATCAATAAACTAATGCAGAGTGATAATATCAAAAAAATTGTTTCACAAATGAAATCATTACCGAGCAAACCGGATTTGTATTTTAAAATTATGCAGGAATTCAAGAAATCAAATTATTCCTCAAAGTCCATTGGAAAAATTATTAATAAAGATATCGCAATGAGTGCAAAGGTTCTCCAAATTGTAAATTCTGCTTATTGTGGTTTGCAGAAACCGATTTCAAATCCTACTCAAGCGGTCATTTATCTTGGAATAAATATGATTAAAAATTTGGTCTTGACTGCAAATTTATTCGTAAAATTTGAGGGAAACAATATTCACAGTGATTTTATATATGAACTCTGGAGTCATAGTATAAACACTTCAAGTTTTTGTAAAATAATCGCTAAAGAACAAAACAAAGGAGAGCTATTTAGTGACGATGCGTTTATGGCAGGGCTGCTGCACGATGTGGGCAAACTGATCCTCGCTACGAATTTTCCAAAAAAATATTCTTTTGTTTTAAAACTTATACAGGAAGAAAACTATAATACGATAGATGCCGAAAATAAAATTTTCCGGACAAATCATTCCGAAGTGGGAGCATACTTGCTAAATATGTGGGGTTTGCCAACTTCAATAATACTCTCAACAATACACCATCACCGACCGCTAAAATTAAAAAAGATAAATTACAAAATGGAACTTCTTCCGATTGTTCATATCGCAAATTATCTGGAGCATAAAATCGTCAAAACAATATCTGTTCATGAAAATACAGTAATGGATGAAAAAAATTTGAAAGATTCGGGTTTTGCCGATAATATTCAGAAATGGGAAAAATTGTGCTCTGAAAATTATATAAAAAGAATGGAATCAAATGAACAATAATGTACTTTTTGTAGATGATGATCTAAATATTCTGGCAGCGTATAAGAGAACAATGAGAAAATTTTTCAATATTTCCACTGCTTCAAGTGGAGCAAAAGGTTTGAAATTGATCAAACAGTTGGGACCCTTTGCAGTTGTTGTTAGCGACAAAAATATGCCGGAGATGAACGGAATTGATTTTCTTACAAAAGTGAAAGAGGAACATCCGAATACTGTCCGCATAATGTTAACCGGAAAAGCAAATCTTGAGTCTGCAATTCATGCTGTGAACGATGGCAGAATTTTTCGGTTTTTAACAAAACCATGTTCTGCAAAATTTCTGTCAAATTCAGTACTGGATGGCATCAAACAGTATCAGCTATTAACTGCTGAAAAGGAATTGCTTGAGCAGACGCTTTTTGAAAGCATCAATGTTCTTTCGGAAATATTGAGCCTTGTTAATCCCATCGCTTTCAGCAGAGCTTCAAGAATAAGACGTTATGTCCAAGATGTGGCAAAAGAGATGAATTTGGCAAATATTTGGCAATTTAAAATCGCTGCAATGCTCTCTCAGATCGGTTGTATCACACTCCCCGCAGAATTACTTGACAAGGTCTTTGTAGATGAAAAGTTATCCGAATACGAAGCGGAATTATATTCGAAGCATCCCTCGGTTGGTAGCAATTTGGTTAAGGAAATTCCCAGATTGGAACTCGTTACTAAAATGATAGAATTTCAGCAAAAACCTTACAGGGAATTTTTGAAACACAACCTTACTGATAAGGAGAAATCAGTAAATATTGGTGCCCAAATTCTCAAAGTAATGCTGGATTTTGACAAACTGCTTATGCAAGGAAAAAGCTCTCTCAATGCCGTTTCTCACTTAAGACAAATTAATAAAGAAAATGATTATAATCCGGCGGTAATCAATGCTCTGGAAAATTTGCCTTTACATCAATTCGATAGAATTACAAAAACGATAAAGGCGGCTGATTTGCGTAATTCGATGATAATTGATCAGGATGTAAAAGGTGTAAACGGAGTGCTCCTTGTGCCAAAAGGGCAATTGGTTACGAATACTGTGCTTGAATTGGTAAAGTCGTTTTCAAAAAGAATCGGTGTAAAAGAACCCTTTCGGGTGCAGATTTTGCAATGATAAAAGTCATTTGGAGTAAAATATCCGTGATATTTT
>JAYEKN010000232.1:9638-15775 GCA_034661015.1 Candidatus Cloacimonadota bacterium | reverse complement strand
TTTGGAGTAAAATATCCGTGATATTTTATTTTCTAATGTAATAAACTATCCGTGATATTTTATTTTCTAAAAAAGCAACATCACGGATGTTGCACTCCAAAGGTTTCGATAAAGGACATCAATTAGAATAAGAAAGAAAACAAAGAATGCCTAAAGCAAAAATTCTTGTTGTAGAAGACGACGGATTCACAAAACGACATATTGATCATATGCTGACCTATTTGGGTTATGCCCTTATTGGTGTTGAATCAATCCCAAAAATAGCTTATGCAAAAGCCATAAATGACATTCCCGATTTGCTAATCATTAACATTAATATCGGAGGTCATCTACAGGGGATTCAACTTGCCAAAAAAATATTAAAAGAACGCGATATTCCCATAATCTACGTGATACCACACAATGAAAGTGATATTGTGTTGCAAACTCGGGATACAAATCCATTTGGTTATCTTCCCAAACCTATTGAAAAGAACGAGCTTTTTGCCTCTATCGAAATCGCTTTATACCGATACGGGCAAAACAAAAAACTCCGTCAGCAAAAAACGAAGTTTTCAACTTTCATCCAGCAGTCTGCTTTTATCTATTTCGAAGTTGATAAAGGTAGCCATTTTACAAATGTGAATAACAAATTGGTTGAGATCACCGAATTTTCACCTGAAGAACTCATCGGAAGTGAGTCGAAGGAAATTATTATTTCTCTTAATTTTGAAAATTCTCTTAATGAGATCATCATAGGTGGAACGGAATCCAATGTCGGTTTGCAAGAATGTAAAATTCGCTGTAAGAACGGGAGTGTCAAAAACTTCGAGATGAATATCATTCCTATCAAAGAGGATGATGAAATATCCGGTTTTCAGTGTACTGCCATTGAAATGGAAGAATTACATCACTACAAAGCCTATTACAAAAACATGAATGTCCTCTTTGTTGATGATGAAATAGCATTTATCAAATCTCTCAAAAGACGTCTGATAGATGAGGAATTTAATCAATTATTTGCGACTTCAGCAGAAGCAGCTTTGGAAATAATTCGCAAGAATGAAATTCATGTCATTGTTGCTGATTTGAAAATGCCCGGAATGGATGGCATGGCTCTTGTTCGAGAAGTTAAAAGTAATTATCCGAATATTATCAGAATGATCCTGACCGCTTCAACAAATCCGATGGAGATTCTGGAGTCTATTAATACCGGTGAAGTTTATAAATATCTGATCAAACCCTTAGAATCAACGAGCGAATTCGTCCTCTATATTTACGAAGCACTTGATTTTTATAATTTAAAAATGATGGAAAAACAGCTCCACGAGAGTGAGGAGCGTTATCGGGTGCTATTCGAAACTTCTCCCGATGGGATTGTTATCACCACGCTGGATTCTCGTAATATCATTTATGCGAATCCGGCATTTTTCCATATAAGTGGGTATGCAGAAAAAAAATTGTATGAAGCAAATTTCAAAGATTTTTTTACGAACTCGGAAGAGCGGAAAGAAATTTTCACAACTCACCAAATATCACAGAATCATGTTTTTCACACCGACATAGTATTTGTCAGGGAAGATACAAGGATTCTTTATGTTGATATTACATCCTCGGTGATTGTAATTAAAAACAACAATTATCTTGTGCATTTTGTTCGTGATGTAACCGACAGGAAAATTGCCGAAGAATCGCTGCGAGAGAGTGAACAAAAATATAGAACCTTGACAAATAATATTAATGTGGGCGTGTACCGAAGCTCAATCGGAGCGTTAGGTAAGCATTTGGAAGTCAATCGCTCCATGCTGGATATTTTTGGATTTGATTCAAAACAAGAATTTCTTGAACTTAAGAATAAAGAACTCTATGAAGATCAGCAAAAGCAAAAATGGATCTGCGATAAGATACTAAAAAATGGGTTTGTTAAAAATGAAGAGTGTAATTTTATCAAGAAAGACGGGTCCCCCTTTATAGGTTCGGTCTCTGCCGTACTTGTAAGAGATCGAAATAATGAACCCGAATACTTTGACGGAATTTTGGAGGATGTTACTGATCGGAAATATATGGAAATGCAATTGAGAACCACGCAGAAGCTGGAGGCGGTAGGACAGTTAGCTGCCGGAATTTCGCATGAGATAAACTCGCCTGTGCAATATCTCGGCTACAACATGGTGCTTTTTCATGAATCCTTTAATAGTTTGTTTGATATTATTAGCAAGGCAAAAGAGCAAATTCCACTACTTGCAAACGAGTCTATAGCAAAGAATGATAAGGAACAAATAATCAGGAAGTTGATTGGATTATTGAAAAGCGAGGAGCTGGAGCAAATACTTGCAGATGTGCCGGAAGCACTAAAGTTTTCTGAAGATGGAATAAAAAGAGTAACCCAAATCGTAAAAGCAATGCGAGAATTTGTCCACCCCGGGCAATCGGAGAAAACAAAAATAGATTTGAATAATGCCATCACAAATACGGTTGAAATTTCCAGAAATGAATGGAAATACACGGCAACCATCGAAACAAATTTAGATCCCGATCTTCCCCTTGTGTCCTGCGTTCCGGGTGAAATAAATCAAGTGTTTCTGAATGTGATTCTTAATGCGAGTCAGGCTATTAAAAAAAAGGTTGGTAACGGAAATGATCAAAAAGGTGTTATCATAATTTCCACTTCTTATAAAAACGACGCGAATGACAAATCCGGATGGGTTGAAATAAAAATAAGCGATAATGGATGCGGGATACCCAAAGAGTCGAGACAAAAAATTTTTAATCTTTTTTATACAACAAAAGAGGTGGGAGTTGGTACAGGTCAGGGACTTGCCATCAGCTATAATGTGATCGTAAAAAAGCACAAAGGAAATATAGATTTTGAAACAGAAGTTGACGAAGGAACTACCTTTACGATAAATTTGCCCGTCGATTCGAAGGAAGAAATTTTGGATTTTGATGAAAATAAATTAAACTTCAGTGAAACAAAAAAGTAAAGCATTTCACGTTGTAAACGGATAAAGAAAAAATGTATTATAAAGAAAAAATTTTATTTGTGGATGACGATTCTGCCATCAGGGCGGCTTATCGGCATCGTTTACAAAAAAATTTCCACATTGAATTCGCCGTAGATGGCGAGGATGGTTTGCGGCTTATGAAAAGGAAAGGTCCTTTTGCCGTTATTGTTACGGATATGAGGATGCCAAAGATGAATGGTATCGAATTGCTGACTGAGGTAAGAGAACTTTTTCCCGACACTGTCCGAATGATGCTTACCGGCTATGCTGATTTGCAAACAGCTCTAAAATCCGTGAACGAAGGAAACATTTACCAATTTCTTACAAAACCTTGCAATATTGAGCGGTTGAGCAGATCGCTTGAAAATGGAATTGGACTTTATCGCCATATTACTGCCGAGAAAGAGTTGATCGAAAAAACATTGCAAGGAAGTGTGGAGATGCTCACTGAGATGCTCAGTCTTCTCAAACCGGAAGTTCATAGCCGTGCCTCACGAATTCGTGATTATGTGAGAGACATAGTAAAAACGATGAAACTGGAAAAACAGTGGCAGTATGAACTTTCTGCGTTACTTTCTCAGATCGGATGCCTAACTATTCCAACTGGACTGTTGGAAAAAGTCTATGCAGGTGATGATCTAACCCAAGACGAAAAAAATATGTATAAACAGCATCCAATCATCGCCCACAATCTGCTTCGGTATATTCCTCGTCTGGAATCTGTAGCAGAAATTATCAAATTACAAAATAAAACTTTTTCATTATTTCCGGCAAATACTCTTAATGAGAGATTGCAGGAAATTGAACTTGGTGCTCAGATTCTCCATGTTGTTATTGATTTTGATACAAGAATTGTGCGTGGATCTTCAAAACTTCGGGCGATAAATGCAATGGAAAAGATGCAAGGAGCGTATAATCGGGAGATTCTTACTGTTTTAGACAATCTTGGAACTCATCAATTGAATAGAGTAGTAAAAAAAGTGTCTGTTAGCGAGTTGCGAAATTCAATGATCATTAAGGATGATGTTTATGCCAAAAACAATGTTTTACTGGTTTCAAGCGGGAGAATTGTTACAGATCCAATTCTTGAATTATTACGTTCTTTTTCCGAAGGAATCGGCGTGATTGAACCAATCCGCGTCTCAATTGTTGTTTGATTTTTTAAGGCGAATATGAACTTATTTTTTGAGAAACTCGAGTCCGACGAATTTTTTTCCGTTCGACTCGGGTTTCGAAATCTGTTAAATGTGAGTGCTACATTAAAAAAAATCCCGACTCGAACGTAATAGACGACGTCCACCAACCCGCCAGTATGTTTGGAGGGAGTCGAGCTTTTTGAGTTTGACTTATCAATCGCTTTCAGCGAATAATGATCTTGCGTTTATCTTACTGGGGTAGCAAGCAACCCCAGTCTATGTTATATAACTGCTTTGCAGTAGAAACGTAACTCAATCCGCCAGCTGGCGGATTGAGTATTTTTTAGAAACTAAAATAGCCAAATAATGATTATTCTGTTTAATTTCTTGACATACATCAGATAAATAAAGTACAAGGGTTACCATTTAGAGTTAACGAGATAAAAGAAAAAACTTTTGTGTACTTTTGTGTGGTTTTGTGGCTAAAAAATATTTTAATATGAAAACGAAAAATTATAAATCCCGGGAATTAAAAAATCAAACCGTCTTGTTTGTGGATGATAGTCCCGAAATGATCAGTGCGTTGAAGAGGGTTATGATAGATGAAAAATTCAATCGTCTTTTTGCTTTAAACGCCAATGATGCCCTTGAAATTTTAGAAAAAGAGCAGGTTCAGGTTATCGTTGCAGATATGAAAATGCCGGAAATGGATGGGCTCACTTTATTACGAAAAGTTAAGAAAAACCAGCCGAACATTGTTCGGATGGTGCTTACTGCCATCACAAATCCTTTGGAGATTCTCAAATCAATAAATTCCGGTGAAGTATTTCGATATGTGGTAAAACCGATTATATCTTCCGAAAGATTTATTTCTTATATAAACGATGCCTTAGATTTTTACCGCCTTCGTATGATAGAAAGGGAATTGCTGGAAACCGAATATCGCTTTCGAGGAATCTTTGAATCCACAAACGATTGCATCATCATTTTGAATGAAAATTTTGATATTCAATACATCAATGGTTCGGCAGTTGAATATTTCGGGAAGCTTAAAGGGGAAAATCTGAATGGGTTAAGGCATGAATTTTCACCTCTTACTCAGGATTGGAAAGATAATATCCGTAATGTTTTTCGAGATGGTATAAAAACCCAAATCTCTTCCAGCAAGATGATTCGTGGAGAAAAAATTTATTTTGAAACCGAATTTACCCCTATAAATGACACAGATGGTAATACGGATACTGTTACAATTATTTATAAAGATATTACCAAAATCAAAAAACTTCAACAGGAACTGCTAAATAGTGAAAAAATGGTTACTGCCGGTAAAATGGCAGCCGGATTTGCCAATGAAGTGGGAAATCGTCTTGCCTCTGCCAGCACTTCCGCTCAATTATGCATGTCCACCCTATCTACCTCCGAGGTTTCTTCTTCACCCTCTCGTATGACTAAGCATCTACAACTTATAAACAGAAATCTGAATACCTCTACTGATATTCTAAAATTATTAGTAAGTTTTACCAAACCCATGTTAAAGGATTTGCAAATTGTTGATTTGAATAAAATTATAAAATTGGTTATTGCTGATTTGCATGATGAAATCAAAGCAAAAAACATTTCGATTGAATTTGTTCCAAAAGTATCTAAAATTAAAACCGATAGAGAACGAATGCTGGAACTTTTTGAAAATATTTTGTTAAATGCAATTCAGGCTTCGTCCCAAAATCAAAAGATACAAATTCAAACAAAGATTGAGGAGGAAATCGCTATCATAGAAATACACGACAATGGATGTGGTATTTCCGCTGAAAATATGGATGAGATTTTCGAACCGTTTTATACTACAAAAGAAAATGCAACCGGCATGGGTTTGGCAACTTGCCAACAAATCGTAACGGAGCACGGTGGTTCGATTTATGTACAAAATAACCAAGATAAAGGCGTAACCTTTATCGTAAAAATTCCTAAGGGAAATTAATTTTTCTTTGATTTGGAGTGAAATATCCGTGATATTTTT
>JAYEKN010000232.1:3987-9538 GCA_034661015.1 Candidatus Cloacimonadota bacterium | reverse complement strand
ATTTTTCTTTGATTTGGAGTGAAATATCCGTGATATTTTTTTTATGAGTAACAGGTAAATAATATGAGACAAATATTTATTATTGATGACAACGAAGACTTGCGCTGGGGACTCGGTGAAACATTGAAGAACGAAAATTATGAAGTACATGAATTTTCATGCGGAGAAGACGCTTTGGAAATTTTACCTGATTTTCTCCCTGATTTAATCGTTCTTGATATGAAAATTCCTGGTAAAATGAGCGGATTGGCAGTATTAAAAAAAATCAAATTGATCAATCAAAATGTTCCGGTAATAATCCTAACGGCGTATGCTACGATTGATACTGTTGTAGAATCCCTTCAGCACGGCGCCTATGATTTTATGCAAAAACCGTTTAAAAATAAATTGCTTTTATATAAAATACGAAATGCCATTGAAAAATTTGATCTTGATTTGGAAGTGAAAGAAATGCAGGATAGACTTGATCAGCAAGATTTCATGCAAAGCGTTATGGGAAATAGTCCTAAGATAAAAGAAACTCAAGAACGCATAATGATCGTAACCAGAACCGATATTACCGTTTTAATTCAGGGAGAATCCGGAACTGGAAAAGAGATCGTTGCCAGAACAATTCATAATTATAGCAAACGAAAAAATAATAATTTCGTCCCCATAGATTGTGGAGCAATCCCGGATAATTTACTTGAAAGCGAGTTTTTCGGTTATAAAAAAGGGGCATTCACCGGAGCGAGTCTGGACAAAAAGGGGCATTTCCATGTTGCTGATAAGGGGACAATTTTTCTGGATGAGATTGCAAATCTGTCATATAATATGCAAGGAAAATTGCTTCGATTTCTCGAAGAACGGGTAATACGTCCGATAGGCAGCGTGGAGGAAATACCCGTTGATGTGAGAATTATTACGGCAACGAATAAAAATTTACTCGATGCGGTCGAAACCGGTAAGTTCAGAAGGGATCTATATTATCGCTTAAGTGAATTCGAAATTGTTATGCCTCTTCTGCGGGATAGAATAGAGGATATTCCGCTACTTGCTAATATATTTTTAAAACAAACAGCGAAAAGTCTCAACCTGCCAATTAAGAAATTTTCTCCGGAAGCCATGGCAAAATTGACCTCAAATAACTGGGCAGGTAACGCCCGTGAAATGAGAAATGTAATTCGAAGAGCTGCTTTAACTGCCGGCGAAATTGTTGAACCTGATGATATTCAATTCAATGTGAAAGCAATTTTATCGAAAGCCAAACCAACCACCGATGATTTTTTTCTCGAAGATACTTCTCTCAAGGAAATTGTAAATAAAAACGTAGAGGACATTGAAAAGAGAATTCTTGCTGAATTAGCCCAAAAAACGGATAATAACAAAAGCGAAATGGCTCGCAGACTGAAAGTAAGTTATCCCACACTTCTTAGTAAACTAAAAAAATATGATTTGTAAGGGGAATGAGTAAATAGAACTGTTGGCGAATTTTTTTATTTATACGCCCTTTTTCCATTCGGATTTTTTAATAGCCCAGTCCCTTCAGGGCTGGGTAAAAAAGAGTCACCAAAATAATCAAGGGCGTTCACGCCCTTACATTTACCCAAAAACGCCATAAATGGCGTGAGATAATTTGTTCGATTTTTTACCTATGCGTGAACGCATAGGCTATTTTTTTTCAATTTCACAATTCACAATTCACAATTCCCTTTTCACATTTTTTTATATATAGCTTTCAGCGAAAAAAAAAGTTTTCCGGTTATTTTACATAAGGTAGCTCCGCAACCTTATGCTATTCTATTTATCCTCTTTGGGGAAAATCATTTTTAATGTTATCTAATAAATTTTATCCGTGCATTCGTGACTGATTTTGAACAAAACCCCCAGTGTCATCCCAGTTAAATATAAAAAACAAAGGCATTTAACCCGAATGAAATATCGAAAAAAAAGATTTCACTGGGCAGGCGGGATAAATTCTGAGGAATGAAATGAAAGCCTGTCACGGCTAATTGGAAAGAAGACGGAAAGAATCTTCCAATCGCCACATTGTCATTCTGACAAACGAAGTGAGGAAGAATCTCCCAGAAACACACAATGCCACCCCCAAAATAAGATCCTTCGGACTTTTAAAAAACAAAAAGTCCTCGAGGATGACACCCTATTGTTGCGAAAAGAAAACCGAAAATCCGCCAGCCGGGGGATAGTTTTGCTCCTTTTTTTTCCTCATTTCCCATTTAACAATTCAAAATTCAAAATTTTCCTTCTCCCATTTCCCTTTTCACATTTCACCATTTTTTATTTTTATTCCTGCACTCGTGGCTAACTTTTTTCAAATTTTACATTGCTTTTTGAATAGCCCAGTCCCTTCAGGGCTGGGTAAAAAAGTTAACAAAATAATTCAGGGCGTTTACGCCCTTACATTTACCCAAAACGCCATAAATGGCGTAGAATAATTTGTTTCATTTTTGTTACCTATGCGTGAACGAATAAGCTATTTTTTTCCACTATTGTTCCAGCACAAAACTTACAAACTGCATTATGTGTATTATAAATTAAAATAATAAAGTTTTCATTTTTTTAATTATTGACTTTTCATTATGAAATTTTATTTTATAGGTTGAATATTATATTTCAAGGAGGGAAAAATGTTGAATAATATTACTAATCTTGATTTTCAGCTGGCATATCTGGCAATGCTAACTGAGGAAAAATTAAAGCCTTTAAGTCGATGGGAAAAAGAAATTACATCTTCCCAATTAAAAATTCTAAAGCAGCTTGGTTTGAAAGTAAATATCGTTCCCAGAAAGTTATTGAATGGGAAAAAAATTTATGAAACCGTATTTAGTTCATCCACGCGATATTTGGATTTATATTTGAAGAACTTCAATGATCAACCCATCACATTTCATCCCCATGAAAGAGAATTAGAAGGATTTCTGTTCGGTTATCCAAAATGCTGTGTGAAAAATTTTATTGAGTTTGGATATAAAAAGAATACGATTAAGAAGAAAGATCAGGAAATCTTATTCCATTGGACTTGTCCCGATTGCAGAATTACTCCATCCCTTATTCCTCTCTATCGGGAAATTCACAATGAATGCAAAAAAATATTCTCTGAAAATGAGCAAAAAGTCTCATTTGATTTTAACAAAGTAGTAAAAAGATCACTCCCTTATGCAGCCGCTTTTTTGCTGTTCCTTTCTCCTTCTCTAATAGCTGATGAGCATTGGATACCTGTTCCCGGTGATGCGGATAATAATTTTTTAACAGGGAAAGAAGAAATATTGCTGGGAGCATTTCCCTTTGCAGAGTCTCATTCTATTGCGAATTATTATCGGGATATAATTAATAATTTACCGCGACAAACTTCTCAGGATTCATGTTATGCGGTAGATAATTTTGCGTACGGCTTATATACATGCCCAATATGTGGAGAAACCGCAAATATGGGTTTTGTAACAGCGCATAATCCTCTTCATGAACTCGAAATAAATATTCCTTATATGGCTTTACATTTTATGGAACATGGCAGTTTTACTTATGCAAGAGTTGAACAGCCGGATACATTTAGAATTGATATCGAACTTCTGAAAGAAACCCTTGCTCCTTTGGACGTTGAACATCACGAGATTGCCACGCCGAATGACAGCGATGATGACGGGTTGAATAACCCATCTGAAATATTTTTTGAAACTGATCCTAATAATCCCTACACTCATAATATCGGTATCGATGATGGGCATGAAATTTCCGAAGCCATAATCAATCATATTTCGGATCTTCCTATTGTTGAATCAGGAGCAAATCCACCGAGCGATTCGGTTTATATTGATTTTCTCCTTGCAAATGGAGTTGAAAATTGCTCGATTTGTGGCAAGGTGCTAAATATGGGAAGCGCTTGTATTCACAACCCAATGGAACAAACTTATATTTCATTTCCATTTATGGGATTGCATTATATTTCTCACGGCAGGTTTGCTTTTGAAGGAACCACAAATCAGGGAGAAGTCGATCCTATCGAGTTGTGCGAAGTGTTGGATATTGATTTGAATTCCATTGATAACTTGGGAAAAATACTTGAAAAGTATGACTATCAGCTCATAAATTTCTCAAATCCTTTTGCAGAACATACCACAATTTCTTTTGAAATACCCGATGGTTCTACAAATTCTGCCAAAATTATTATTTATAATCTGAAAGGACAAAAAATCAGCGAGATAGATTGTGGAAATATGACTTCCGGCATTAATGAAGTTTTTTGGGATGGGAAAAATCAGGACGGAAAACCCACGAAAAACGGAATTTATTTTTATAAACTGATGATTGATGGAAAGGCAAAAACAATAAGAAAATGCGTTAAGATCGGATAGATTATTTTGACTTCTCAACCCCCCCCAGTAATATATGTGATATGGTAAAGGGAAAAATAGCACCGTTGGTGCTGATTTGAAATTTGAAATTTTTCGTGTATTTCGCGGTCAGTTTTTCACTTTTATCTCCTCACTGTATAAATTATCCATCAAAAAAAATGGGATGAATACAAGATTCATCCCAATAAAATTCGTAAAAAATAACGATTTATATTTTATACTTTTCGGGAATTGGTACTTCCATTTCATTTGGATCTTTTATAGTAACTTCCATAGTTTCCAAATTACCTTCCGCAATATATTTATCTCCATTTCCATTGAAGGGCGATTCATAGGCATGATTCAAATAATTTGTACGAACCAATTCGAAGAGGTCCCCGGTAAAAGGTTGATTACGATCTGTCATGTATTGAATAACAGCTTCTTTGATTTTTGTCATTTGTTCATAACGCAATTTCAGTTTTTCTTCTTTTTTTACATCGAAAATTTGGGGTAGGACTAAAATGAAAATCAGTGATAAAAATGCAATAATGCTTATCACCGTATATAACGAAAATCCGTTTCTGCTTCTTAACATGTTTTCTCCTAAATAATTTTTTTATCCGCCAGTTATCGAATCCGATTCAGGCATGATAAAAAAAATCAATGTATCTAATTGTAGTCAAGTTTTATTGAATCAGATATGTAAAAATGGGAAAAATATTAATAAATTTTGGGTAGTTTTATGTTTGTCCTATTTCCACCAGCTGGCGGAGAAGGCGGAAAAAGAGTGGGCTTAACTCAAATTTATGTATCGCTTTCAGCGAAAATATTGTTTGCTGATTTTTTTCCATAAGGTAGGATATCGCTAACCTTATGCTATCCTATTTATCCCCTTCGGGGAATTTTTTAAATTTTCAATATTATTCGTGAATTCGTAGCCAATTTTAAACAAAAACCCCTGTGTCATCCCAGTTAAATATAAAAAATAAAGGCATTTAACGGGATAAATTCTGAGGAGGGGAGCGACGAAGAATCTCCCATGAGGTTAAGAGTATGTCGCACCTACGGTGCTTTTTTGTTGATTGCACTTTTTTTCACATAAGGCTAACCTATCTTGGCGTAGTGAAACGAAGCCAGACGCCTTACGCTACAAAGATTCCACACCGCTGGTGCTAACTTATCCCCTCCGCCAGCCGGCGGATAGTTTTGCTCTTTTC
>JAYEKN010000232.1:1711-3887 GCA_034661015.1 Candidatus Cloacimonadota bacterium | reverse complement strand
TTTTTCACATAAGGCTAACCTATCTTGGCGTAGTGAAACGAAGCCAGACGCCTTACGCTACAAAGATTCCACACCGCTGGTGCTAACTTATCCCCTCCGCCAGCCGGCGGATAGTTTTGCTCTTTTCCCTTTTCTCTGCGGTAAATTTATTTATACTTCATCAGATTTTTCCCAAGTGGTTTTTTGTTCTCCAAAAAGAAATTTGTAAAAGCCCAAAAGAGAGGCAAAAGTGATGAGGAAAATATAAAATGGTAATGTGAAAATTTTAATTTTACAATTCATTTTTGCAGGCAGAAAACCCAATAATGATGAAAGATAAAATAGTATTTGCAAAAATAATATATAGTGAAAAACAGGTGCTATTATAAATAAGTTTGAATAGAAAAGGGAAATAAAAAAAACAAACGAGAAACTTCTCAAAAATTTATGGGATAAAAATTCAAAAGCAATGCGTCCTTTAAAGGGATTCAGAAGAGATTTTAGAAGAAAAAGTTGCTGGAAATTCCCCACGGATATGCGGATTCTTCGTTTGATCTCGCCATGGATAGATGTTGTGGCAAATTCTTCAGATATTGCCGAAGAATCGTAAACCGCTCGAAAACCTTGTTCCACCGAATACATTGGTAAAATATAATCATCATTGATTGCGTCTATCGGTAGGGGTTTGAAAAGTTTTTTTCGGAGAGCATACAGCGCCCCATGAGCTCCGAGTATTGAATAATATTTGCTTTCACATCTTTTTATGTAAGTTTCATATTTCCAGTAAATTCCCTCACCTTTAGTACGGGACGTGTCATCAATATTGAAAACGAGATATTTTCCGGATACACTTCCGATTGATTCATCCTGAAAGTGTGAAACTACTTTTTTTATCGCATCTCGATTTAACATTGCGGAAGCATCCGAGAATACAATTATTTCGTTTTTAAGTTTGGGAACTGTTTTGTTTAAAAGTGTTGTTTTCCCTTCTCGCTTTTTGTATTCGATCAGTTTAACTTTGGCAAAATAATTCTTCACGATTTCATTCGTTTTATCATCCGAGCCATCCGATGCAATAACCATTTCAAGTTTTTCGGAAGGGTAATCAAGGTCAAGAATATTTCTGATTTTATCTTCTATTATCTGTTCTTCGTTGTATGCTGGAATTAGGAGGCTAACCGACGGTAGAGCATATTCGTCCTTGCCAATTTGCGAAAAATTATTCTTATATGGAAATATTTTCGAAAGGATAGAAATGAGAATAGGATAACCAAGAAAAATATAAAAAAGACAAAGTGCTGAAAACCCAAAAATTATTTTAGCCCAAAGCATGATTTATCCCGAATTACTATGAAATATTTTCCAGAATGAATGGTACAATTTATTTCCCAACATTAGTTTTCCCATATTTTTTAATCTGGACATCTTCTGTAATTTATGAAAATAATTTTCATCCCCAGATACAATTTTTGTAAATGCTTCCATATTTATGCTTTTTTTTATGGGGATTCGGCACAAACGAAAAATATCCGAATTCAAATTGTTACAACCAACCCGGGATGTACAAATGGTTTTATAACCAACTTCTTCGGCAATTTGTTGGCTTCTTTTTTTCGATCTTCCACCCGGGAGAGATAAATGCTCAACCTTGCTTTCAATAATATCTTCAAGTATTTTTTTTGAATCTGCTAATTCCGATCTAATTTCTTCTGTATTAAGGGCGCTCAAAAATCGGTGAGTTTTTGTATGAGATCCGATACACATCCCCGCATTGTTTAGTTCGCTAATCTGCTGCTCGGATAATCCCCTTTGAATTTTTATCAAATTAGTGGTTATGAAAAATGTTGCTCGAAAATCATAATTGGCCAAAATCGGAAATGCTTTTGTAAAATTATTTGCATAGCCATCGTCAAATGTGATTACGATTACATTTGAGGGAAGCAAAACATTTTCTCTTCGGTGCTGATAAAAATCCCGTAAAGTTATTGTGTGAAAATTATAGCCGTACAGGTATTTCATTTGCAAACGAAATTCAGATTCGCTGACGGAATATGGATCGCCATCTTCCCTGATTTCGTGATACATAAGAAAAGGAATCGGATTAGTGTGATTTTTATGCATAGATATTCGACGCTGATTTATTCGACGCAGATAAACCCCAAGTGGAATATGAATGCAAAAACATTCCACAGGGCAA
>JAYEKN010000232.1:0-1611 GCA_034661015.1 Candidatus Cloacimonadota bacterium | reverse complement strand
ATTTTTTACTATTATCAATTTTTGATCTGTGTAAATCGGTTTTTTCTGAGTGATGTTGTTTATCACATTCATCTGTGTCGAATCAATTGCTGTTTTCTGTGTCGAATCTCCCTATTCATAGATTAAGGAATGAATAAGGGATTTAAAAAAGCATTTGCGGTTTCTTTTGTTTCGATTTGTGCCATATCTTCTTTATGGAAATAAAAGAGAAGGTCGTGGGAACTCTTAATGCCGGTCAGGCGTACGATGTTTGATTGTTTCCCCACAGAACTCAACGCATTTTTCATATCCAACTCACTGGCAACCGGAGCCCAAAGATAAGTTGCTAATTTATTTTTATCCACGTAATAGCCTTTTTGAGGTAGATTCCAATTTGGCGAGAGTGCAATCGTAATACCTGTAGAAGAATTGCTCGCATCTACCCAATCCGAAAGATTTTTATCAAACGATAATTGCCGTCCTCCATATCGCACCTCGCATTTCTCCATATCGGACTGGAAAAGCATAACCGGTAAATTCATCTGCACGCCAGTATTAGGTGAATATATTTGGTTTATTTTTGAGGGAAATGGTGTTAGAAAAAGGGCTGACTCCACCGGGAAATGTTTGGGGAAGATAAAATTCTGATTTATTTCCACAAAATTTTTTCCGGCAAAAATATTGAAAACAGTTTCAAATTTGCACAAAGATTGCCCTGTTGCTGATTTCAAATATCCTTGTGCTAATATGCAGGTTCGCATTTTTCCCGATTCAATTATTTTCAAAGTGTAATTGGTATAGTCCAAAGAACTTTTGAACAGGTTCCCGCTATACGATATAATTATATCGCAATTCTCAGTAATTAATTCATTGTTGCCAAAGATATTATCCCCATTAGAATCCAACCAAACCGTATCAAACAAATTGAAATGAGTTTTGTTGATAATAAATTTGAGATTCCCAGTATTGATTTGTATTTTATCATCCAGGTTTTGGATATTCAGAACAGGTTGACTGACGTCATCATTTATGTTTTCTCCCCAGAAAAGTGAATAAACCTTTTGCCTTTTGGGTTCAATAGTTGGCTGAAAATCAATTAAAATATTCTTTACACTTCCATCGTCCCAACGGTTTAAAATTCTATACTGAAACGGAAGATTCGTTCCGCTCGGTGATTTTAGGGCAAGAGTTGTGGGATTTGCCAATTTTTTCTTTGGAAGTTGAACAATTCCAGTCCAAGGATATGAATTAACACTTGAAAGAGTTGGATTTTCGAGAATGAAAGAGAAACTGTTGCCGGGTTTAGCTAAAACGTTTTTCTTTACTTTGTATTTAATATCATCGGAATATCCTGTGGTTTTATTTTTGGTGGCAGTTGAGGTTTCGGAATTACTATCTGCTTTTTCAAATCCCGGTGAAATTAAGCGGATATTGTCGAAATAAACCGTAACATCGTTTTTAGGATTCCATCTGAAGAAATTTAGGTCTGCGATTTTTTTTTCATTAATAGATGCCGCCACATCATCAATTGGGATAGAAAATTTGTTCCACTTTTCGGGAAGTAAAGATAGGTTTTTTTTATATCGTCCTTCTCCTCGATCTTTTATTTGTAATATGATGCGGAATTTAAAG
>JAYEKN010000231.1 GCA_034661015.1 Candidatus Cloacimonadota bacterium | reverse complement strand
ATTCCATTAACCGCAGGCCGCTGCCATACAGGAGCCTTGCCATGAGGAGATGGAGGCCCTGCATATATCCCAAGACATTGGCAACCTCGCTTTGCGCCATGACGACCGTAGGGCGTGAGTACTTTTTGGCACGGACAGGCTCGAGTTTTTCATCAACGGGGATATCGAGTACTTTTTCTCCTTCTTACCCCCATGGTACTGGATATAGCGCATGATTCAATCGCAATAGGTTTGTTCGGTGCGATAGGCGTAGTGGGGATACCGCAGAACCTGTCGAACCTGATCCATGAGCCGGAGTTTAGGATCCGGTCGGAATTTTTTTGAATTTTCCATGCTATCAACGCTATTATGCAATAGATGGAAAAATCAATAGGATTTTTTCCATTTTTTTTTCCATATCAATATAACAATAGATGGAAAATTTTCCATGATATATAAGCAATAGATGGAAAATTTTCCACCTATCCTAACTGTGAGCCATCGAAAATGAGAAGTTGAAATGGGATTTTGGAATTCTAAATCACAAAAAAAATGGCAGAAGACATACATAAATAACGTCTTTGCAAATAAAAATACGAGGCATAAAACCTTTTCAAAAATAATATTGAACAATCCAGAATTATTAAACCAAAAAAATACTCATTTTCCAAAATCTTTATTTAAATTTTATTCCCCAACTTCGGACAACATTATAGATATTAAAAAGCAGAGGCTTTGGTTCGCACATCCAAGCTCTTTTAATGATCCATTTGATTGTCATACAGGATATGACGTTACAGGCTATGAAAAGTACTCTCTTTTAGAGCATATTAAGAAAATAGGCTTCGCTAATACTGAAAATAGACAAAATGGATTCACTAAAGAAGAATTTAATCGAATTTACAACTCAATCCCGGAGTATGAGTATAATTGGATGAGAAACGCAGAGGAGTATTGGTCTGCAATACGCAAAATTTCTGAGAGTAAAAATGAGGAATTCGAAAAAGAAATTTATAACTTAAGGCTGAAATTTCAAAGGGATGTCGAAAGAAAAATAGAGAAATTAAGAGAAGTCAACATAAGAATTGCTTGCTTTTCTGATCTTAAATCAGACAATTTTCCACCAAATCATAATGATTTTGAATTTATGATTCACATGTGGTCACACTATGCAAGCAACCACGAAGGGTTTTGCGTTGAATACGACATAACTCAGATACATCCAGAAAACTTAATTCCTTTGGAAAACAAAAATATTTTGGGAGATGAAAACGCTTACATATCTAACAAAACAAAATTGCTCTTATCAGCTGGTTTGTTTCCAGTAATATATACGTCCAATCGAGTAAATATTCCAAAAACAAAATTAAAAAGAATTAAAATAGGTGAAGATGGAAATATAAAACATAACAGCGATGTAGATTCCTTACTGTATAAAACTTACATTATCAAATCAGCAAAGTGGAACTATGAAAAGGAATGGCGAATTATTGTTGATGGTGACATCTGCAAATACTTCGATAATAAAATTCATTTCCCATATATAAAAAAAATATTTTTGGGCTGCAAAATGAACACTCACAATATTGATATTCTGTTAGAAATCGCAGAAGAGTTAGATGCTGAGGTTGTTTTAATGGCAATGAATGATAAAAAATTCTATTTGGAGCCTCAAAGACTGGATTCTTATAAGTGGAATAAAGAAAGAAGAAAATGGAACAATCCCTTGTATTGATTTCAAAAATTTGGCTAACAAAGCAATGGACGCTGACTTTGAAAAAGCCGGGATTTTTTATTAAATGCTATTAAATCGTCTTATAAAGTAAATATTATCATGCAATGACTCGCAACTTTTTCAAAGCAGGTCATTGCTGGGTTAGAATCTATAAGAAGGGCATCGTATGGCAAGAAGAAATATTTATAGACATTCCATAGATTTGATGAAATTTACCATTAAGACAGACCTCGGAAATCATAGATTGAATAGAAATGCGGAAAGCCTTATTCTTCAGGCTCTTAGGCTATT
>JAYEKN010000230.1:4073-10283 GCA_034661015.1 Candidatus Cloacimonadota bacterium | reverse complement strand
TACTATTAAAGAAATTTCTAATATTATCGACATTAGCGAAAGAGCAGTAAAGAAGCACATTTATTACCTAAAAGAAAAAAACAAAATCCGACGAGTCGGCTCAAACCGAGGTGGTCATTGGCAAATTAATCAGGAAGATTGAATAGTTTATGTTTACAATTAGACCAATAAAAATTTATGAGCTATAAAATTACAAATAAAAAGAAGCTAAATTTTTATATCAAAACCTATGGCTGCCAGATGAATGTTTATGATAGCGAAATGGTTGCGGGTTTGTTAACCGACAAGGGTTATCAAAACACAACCAATATTGATAACGCTGACATAATTATTTTCAACAGTTGCACGGTCCGGCAGCACGCAGAAGATCGGGTTGTCGGACGGATTACGTTTGAGATGCGAAGGAAAACCGAAAAACCGAGCCTGCTCATCGGGCTCATCGGTTGTGTGGCCCAGAGGGTTGGCAAGGAATTAATCAAAAAAATACACGGACTCGACTTTGCGGTTGGGACAGATAATTATAAAGCTCTACCGGAAATTATCCGAACCTGCATGGCTGAAAAAAAACAGATTACATCTGTTGGTCAAAATAAAAATGAGAATTATAAAAATATTTGTCCTTTAAGAAACGAGGGAATAAATGCTTTTGTAACGATTATGCGCGGTTGCGATAATTTTTGTTCTTATTGCATTGTTCCCTATGTTCGCGGGAGAGAGCGATCGCGAGATTTGGAAGAAATAATTCGGGAAGTAGAACAAGCGGGGAAAAATGGATTTGGTGATATTACTTTACTCGGGCAAAATGTAAATTCCTATCATTTCGGGGATTGCAACTTTGCAGACCTGTTAGGAAAAGTTGCTCACATTGATTCAATAAAACGTCTTCGTTTTGTTACTTCTCACCCGAAGGATATTTCCGAAAAAGTTATTTCCACAATGGCGAAAGAGGATAAAATTTGCGAGCATCTTCATCTTCCGATGCAAGCCGGTTCAAATAGAATTTTGGGAAAAATGAATCGAAAATATTCTATCGAGCATTATTACGAGATCATAAAAAAACTTCGGAAAGCAATGCCTGATATTGTTATTACTTCCGATATTATGGTTGGATTTCCGGGTGAAACTGAAGAGGATTTTCAAAAAACAATGTCCGCTGTTAAGAAAATCGGATTCGATTCTGCCTTCACATTTAAATATTCTCCGAGAAACGGAACTGCTGCCGAAAAATATGATAATCAAATTCCGGAAGAAATTCGTTTGGAACGGTTGCAAAAATTATTCAAATTGCAGGAAAAAATAACTCTTCAAAAATATCAGGAAGATGTTGGAAAAAGTATGGAAGTTTATGTAGAACAAACGAGCAAAAAAAACAAAAATGAGCTATCCGGCAGAACGCGTGGAAGTAAAATTGTAATTTTTCCGGGAGAAAAATCACTGATTGGAAAACTGGTAAATGTAAAGATCACTAACTCAACGGGTTGGATTTTAAGAGGAAAAATTTAACCGGTAACGGATAAAAGAAACAAAAAATTATATTGGAGAAAAATTTATGGAAAAAGTTGATGTTGTAATAATCGGTGCTGGAATCGTGGGATTGGCAATTGCAGAAAAATTGTCAAAAAAATATGATAACATCATTGTCGCAGAAAAAGAGCCTTCGTTTGGCAGACATACCTCGAGCAGAAATAGTGAGGTAATTCACTCTGGGATTTATTATCCCAAAGATACTCTCAAAGCAAAATTGTGTGTTCGAGGAGGTGACCTAATTTATGATTTCTTAGAAAACCATCAAATTCCTTATAAAAAATGCGGCAAACTTGTGCTTGCTACGGATGAATCCGAGCTTCCGATTTTGGAAGAATTAAAGCGAAAAGGGATTAATAACGGTGTCAAGAATTTAGAGATGATTTCAGAGAAAGAAGCAAAAGAACTCGAACCAAATTTCAAATCATGCGGTGCATTAAAAGTTCCGGTTACAGGAATAATGGACACTCATTCCTGCATGAAAAAAATGGAATTTCTTGCAGAACAGAATGAGGTAATGTTTGCCTACAACACAGAAATTGTGAATGTTGAAAAGCAGGATGATGGTTATGTGATTTCTATCAAAGATGATGATTTTCAGATAAAGACAAAAATTCTCATCAATTCTGCAGGATTGTGGAGTGATAAAATTTCTGAAATGGTCGGGATAGATACGCAAAAAAATGAGTATAAATTGCATTGGTGCAAAGGTGAATATTACAAAACTACGAGATACAAAAACATCAATCATCTTATCTATCCGGTGCCAACCAAAATTTCTTTGGGAATTCACGGAGTTATCAACCTTAATGGTGATCTTTCTTTTGGTCCGAGCGCTTATTACGTGGATGAATTAGGCTACAAAATGGATGAAAAATATAAAAAGGATTTCTACAATTCGATTAAAAAATATCTTGATATTGAAATGGATGATCTTGGGTTGGATGACTGCGGAATAAGACCAAAATTGCAAGGAGAGAGCGATGATTTTCGCGATTTTGTTATTTCAAATGAAAGGGAAAAAGGATTTCCGAATTTCATAAATTTGGTAGGAATTGATTCCCCGGGATTAACTTGCTGCTTATCTATCGCTGAATATGTGGAAGAAATTATTGATTGACTTAACGAAAAGTTTCAGTCCACTAATTGCACGTATTGGCAAAATTTGTGGACTATTTGTTTTTCAAAAAATATTTATCCAAAAGATTGACATAAAAACCACGGGTTGAATTTCTTCTCGTATGAATTTAATAGTCGGTTTCGCAAAAAATGAACCATTTAATAATTAGTTTTATATCATTCTTTTTTGTCTATTTTCTTACTTTTTTAATAAAGAAAATTGCCATTAAATTGAATTTTATTGATAAACCGGAAGAGCGTAAATTCCATACGAAGCCCACTGCTCTTATGGGTGGAATTGCCATATTTTTTGGGTTGCTCTTCGGGTTGCTTGTTGCTTTTTTTGTATGTAAACAGTTGCTTCCCCCGAATCATCAAATTGAATTCTATCTGATCGGTGCTTTTCTAATTTCCCTTTTGGGCTTAATTGATGATAGGTTTGGGATGAACCCATATTTGAAATTTTTTCTCCAAACGATTATTGCTCTGATCTTCATCTTCGGGCAGGGATATCAGTCCTTGATATTTTCACCATATATTACAATTCCATTACTTGCTGCTTGGATTGTGGGGCTTATGAATGCTCTGAATTTTTTGGACAATATGGATGGAATCACTTCCGGAATGGCTACCATACTTGGTTTGGGATTTTTCGCTCTGGGCATTTTAAGTGGAAATCATTTTCTCTCATTATTAGCTGGAATTTTTATGGCATCCACCTTTGGGTTTTTATTTCACAATTTTCATCCTGCCAAAATTTTTCTCGGTGATGCTGGAAGCATGCTTATTGGTTATACCCTTGCAGTTTTTGGGATTACACTTGTGGATGAAATAATCAACACAAACGGGTTAATCAATTTTTCAATTTTATTACCCATTTTACTTCTTTCTTATGCGATTTTTGATATTTCACTTGTGAGCATCACTCGCCACAGGGACGGCAGATATGTCTTAGAAGGAGGAAAAGATCACTCCACCCACCGAATTGGCACAGCCACAGGTTCCGTAAAGGTAACCGCAGGCATGGTGTATTTAATCAACATTCTACTTGTCCTTGCTTCAGTTATTGTCTTTAGAGCCAACAATCAATATCTCACATTAATAATCACAGTTATCTTCTCACTATCATTCTTATTTTTTGGTGATAAATTAGATAAAATTCCCATTGTTATTTCGCAGAATCAACTAAAAAAAAAACCTTTTTAGTTTTTTAAATTAGACCACTAAACAGAGAGAATAACACGAAAAAAATATTTTATGAAAAAAGAGTTTCTGTAAAATTATTCTAAATTAATTTCTTGTATTTTGTGGTCTATAGATCGGGTCAACTAATGATAAAAAATTTATTGATTATTATATTAACATCCTTTATGGTGTTTTCCTGTATGAATATGCCTTTCAAAAGGGCAAAATCTTCTTATGTAAAAGCCTGCCTTCAGGAAGATGACGATCAGGATTATCAATTAGTTATAAATGATTTTAACGATTATATTCAAACAGGTTCAAATCCTGCATTGAAGGTGCAAGCAAAACTGCTTCGATCGAACTATTATTATTTTTTGGGCAAGAATGAGTTAGATAAAAAAGAATATGATAAGGCGGCAACATTATTTTTTCTATCCAATTCTGACCAAGCAGATACTTTACTTGATAATTGCTATTTTCATCTTGCGAATAATTTTATTAAAAATTCGGAATACGCAACTGCTATGGATTACTTGAGTTTTATTATTGATAATCTCGACAATTCCAATTTTCTTCCACAGGTTTTATACAAAAAAATGAAAATCCAATTTGAAATTGATAATTTGCCGGGAAAATCTTATTTAACTTATCAAATTATCAAGAATAAATTTCCCGCCAATCAGTCCACCAATTCCGCGCGAAAGGTAGTAAACGAGTATATGCCGGCATTTATTGAGCAGGCAAAATCAATCTGGCGAAATGGGAATTATTCCCAATCTATTGACGAGTTACTATCTTATCTTCAATATCCTGCTGATTATCAAGGGGAAATCACATCAACGATTGGGGATGTTTATTTTTCTTGGGGAAATAATTTAATCAAAGAAAATCAATTGGTGGATGCAGAAGAAAAACTCTATAAAGCAAAATCGTATAAACCGAATTTAAATAACGCAATCCACGAGAAGTTGGAAGAGATTTGCACGATTTATATAAAAAAAGGAGACATGCTTTTAACGGAACGTAAAATAGACGAGGCAATTAATTCTTACCAATCACCTTTGAAAATATTTGACGAATATCCAACTTCCATCTCCAAAATTGAGCAAGCACAACAGATCAAGAGCAATATTGAAAAAGCTGATAAATTAGTAAGAGAGGGCAGTAATTCTTTTGTTGATGAAAAATATCAACAAGCTCTTCACAAATATCGTCAAGCATACGAATTTGATCATACGGAAACCATTCTACAGAAGATTCTATTGGCAAAACGCTGGATACGAATTACGGAAGACCCCAAGAGTTTTGCCAGAGATATAATTCAAAATTATCAGGATGGGTTATTGATCAAGGAGATAAAACATATAGAGAATGAAGCAAAATCTATTTATTCTCTCTCTGAAATAACCATCTCCCCGTGGTTAGTTATGCGTTCTACAGCCAGAAATTCTTACGAAGTTCGCCTAACAATTACAACGCCGAACGAAAGCCATATTTTCTTTTGGGTTGTTAAATTGGAAACCGGAAAAATAATTCCACTGAATACATCCACAGAGGAAATGATGAAGCAAAAAAAGGGGATCGAATGAAAAGTAAAAGCATCCTAATCCTGATCATGATGTTATTCATTCTCACTTCGACTATCTTTGCTGATATTTCAACTTCTCTCAACACAAACGAGAATCTGATTGACCTGAAAAACAGCTTGAATAAACCAGAGCAAAGCATCTTTCCCAAAGACAATGAATACGACTGGAATACCGTCTCTGAATGGAAAACGGCTCGTGAGCAGTTCAAACATGATCTAAAAATTTATGATATTTATTGTCAAAACAAAGAATCATATACCGTTAATTGTCTCAAATCAATAATTGCTCCCGGTTGGGGACATTTTTCCGCAAAAAGTTATACCAAAGGGGAGATATTGCTTGGGTTGCAGATGTTTTTGGCTGGAAGTTCTTTCTATTTTTATGATAAATCTATGGATTCCTACGATAACTATAAAAACGCAACAAATATTCAGGACATCAGCCAATATTATACTGATGCAAATGCCTCCTACCAAACCTCCCAACTGTTTCTTAGTTTTTGGGTATTGGTTTGGGGATATACTATTATTGATTCTTTTCAAGCAACCGAAAATTATAACCGCGATCTTTGGGGAAACCTTGTGATCAAATATCAAGGCAAAAAAATCTCCTTGACACCAAACGGAATAAATATTAGATTTTAATTAAATGGAATATAAAAAATAATAATGAAAAAACTCATTCTACTTTTAGCACTAACAATTATCGTCCTAATTTCTTGCTCTCTTGATCGTGATAATTTGTTAGATCCAGCAGGAAATCCTGCTGTAAATTATCCGCCGGATATAGATTC
>JAYEKN010000230.1:0-3973 GCA_034661015.1 Candidatus Cloacimonadota bacterium | reverse complement strand
ATTTTAGCCGGTGCCGGTAGCGGTAAAACCAGATGCATCGTCCACAGAATTGCCTATTTGATTAAGGGGAAAGGAATTAATCCTGCTAATATTTTAGCCGTAACTTTCACAAACAAGGCAGCGAACGAGATGAAGGAACGGCTTCATAATTGGTTCGGAATTTCTTCGTACACTCTCTCGATGGGAACTTTTCATTCTATGTGCCTTAGAATTCTGCGAACTGAAATTATGCAACTTCCTCTCAAAACCAACTTTACGATATTCGATCAAGACGACCAGAAAAGCATTATGAAAAAAGTTTTGAAGAAGTTGGAAATTCCAGCAGAAAATTTCCCCCCTGCCAAAGCTCTGAATATCATCTCAAACAAAAAAAATAATCTCATTGCTTATGAAGAATATCAATCCGATAATTCTTACTTTGGTAATATGATGGGGAAAATCTACAAATCATATCAGGAATATTTATTGGATAATAATGGTGCGGATTTCGATGACCTTCTTCTCTATACTGTAAAATTATTTCAAAACCACAACGAAATTTTGCAAAAATACCAAAACAAATTTAAATATATAATGATTGATGAATATCAGGATACGAATTTTGCCCAATATCAATTTGCAAAATTGCTGGCAAATTCCCACAAAAATATTTGTGTGGTGGGTGATGATGATCAATCAATTTACGGCTGGAGGGGAGCGGATATTCAAAACATTCTTTCGTTTGAAGATGATTACAAGAATGCTAAAATAATCCGAATGACCCAAAATTATCGTTCTCCCCAAAATGTGCTTGATGCGGCGAATAATTTGATTGCAAAAAATGAGTCCAGACATGAAAAAGAACTGTGGTCTTCAAGAAGCAAAGGGAAAAAAATCTCCGTTTACGAACTGCAAAACGAATATTATGAAGCTATTATGGTTGCTCAAAGGATTAGCCAAATAATCGTTCAGCCAAATACAAAACGTAAAGATGTTGCCATTTTTTATAGAACTAACGCTCAATCGCGAGTGCTGGAGTCCGAGTTTATCAAGGCGAATATCTCCTACAAAATCGTTGGTGGAATCAATTTCTACCAGCGAAAAGAGATCAAAGATATCATCGCTTATTTGCGCGTTCTGGTAAATCCGGAAGATAATGAAAGTCTCTTGCGAATTATCAACATTCCCCGAAGAGGAATCGGGAAAGTAACATTGGGCAGATTAATGGATATTGCCACAGATCATGGAATTTCCCTTTTTCATGCTTTAGAAAAACTAAGCGATATTGAGGATTTTACTTCCGCCTTAAAGAAAAAATTAGCATCATTTTATGAATTGATAAAAAAATATAAGGAACGAGCGGAAACCCAACCAATTAGCATTTTGACAAAAAATCTAATTAATGAAATTAGGCTCATTGAGGCTTATAAAAGCATTGATTTGGTAAAAGGCGAAACGAGATCAGAAAATGTGCGTGAATTTATCTCCTCCACAGAAGAATTTAGCGAGACTTTCTTCGAGCAATTCGGCAGAACGCCCATCCTCTCCGAATTCTTACAAAACATCACTCTTATGACCAATATTGATAATTCAGAGGATGATAAAGATACTGTTTTTTTGATGACAATGCACAATGCAAAGGGGCTTGAATTTCCTTACGTTTTTGTGGTTGGCGTAGAAGAAGGACTTCTTCCTCATCGCAATAGTGCGGATGTGCCGGAGCAACTTGAAGAAGAAAGACGCCTCTTCTATGTGGCTTTGACAAGGACTCAAAAAGAACTTTGTTTGTCTTTTGCCCAGAATAGAAGAATATTCGGTTCAGCAATTCCGGTTGCTCCTTCCCAATTTTTAAATGAGATACCCGATGAATTCGTGGAAAAAATCCAATTTAATTCATATCAAAATCGCCAATCTAACTTCTCGCAAAATTCTCAATTTAAAAGCCGGAAGAGCAATGATATCAATATAACAAAAAAGAATTTTGACTGGCATACAAGCAACGATTTATTCAAAGTCGGGCAAAAAATTATGCACAAAAAATTTGGCAAAGGGACAATCTTATCAGTAAGAGGAAGCGGTGAAAAATCGGCTCTTACGATTTCTTTTCAAAACGGGTTATTAAAAAAAATTTTAGCAAATTATGTGAGCAAATTATGATTAAATCTATATTCAGCATTTCAGCAATTCAGCGTTTCAGCATTTCAGCGTTTCAGCGTTTCAGCAATTCAGCGTTTCAGCGTTTCAGCGTTTCAACAATTCAGCGTTTCGGCATTTCAGTAATTTTTATCAGCTTATTAATATCTCCTCTTTTCGCAGATAAATATGCCGGAGAATTTCTCAATCTTGGCATTGGCGTCAAAGCAAAAAGTATGGGGGACGCATTTGTGGCTCTTGCTGATAATTCCACTTCTGTTTTTTGGAATCCCGCAGGTGGACACAATATCAATGCAATTAGTTTTGACATTATGCACTGCGAAGAATATGGTGGTGCGCTGAATTATGATTCTTTTTCCCTTATTTATCCTCTTGAGAATAAAACTCATTTTGGATTTCTGCTTTCCAGAATTGGAGTTTCCGGGATTCCGTTTACTGAACTGACAAATCCGTCAGATACAATATCCTCTTCAAATCCGCCCGTTCTCGAAAGCAAAAACACTTACGCTGATTATACGGGTTATTTGTCTTTCTCGTCGAAATTTTTATCTTCTATTTCCATTGGAGTTTCCACGAAATTTATCTATAAAAATATTGAGAACATTTCTGCTTCCGGTTTTGGTTGCGATCTTGGATTTCTTTATCATCCTAAAAGCAATTTATCTTTCGGCTTGAATATTCGAGATTTATTCGGAACAAAAATTTGGTGGGCAGACAGCGATACCGAAACCATTAATCCCAATTTGTTGCTGGGCTTAGCATATAACTTTTCCTTTCCAATCATTACAAAACCAGCAATAATTTCCTTTCAATCGGATATATATTTTGAAGACAGAGAGACCGCTTCTCAAATTAAACTCGGCAAAACCAGTTCGGATGTTCACACTGGTTTACAGATCGAATTATTTCCTTTCTTGAGTCTATTTGGTGGATTAGAGAGAAACAACAAAACAACCGGATTACAGATTTCTCACTTGAATTATAATTTAAATTATTCATTTGAATACAATCCCGACTTTAGCAGTTCACACAGAATTTCTTTTGGAATGAAACTATAAATAAAGATTTTTTCCATAAAAGTGAATAAATATCCTTAAAATGTTTGACAATAATTTTTCAGAAACACAAAGTCCGCCCTTTACTTTATCTTTTTGGAAGATAAAAAAGTTATGATTTATGAATAAAAAAATTAGAAATAATCAAAAAAACTGGAGACAACGAAAGGAGAATCTAATGAAAAAAATTGGATTACTATTAATCTCTCTCTTGTTACTTACTACAGCTGCATTTGCCGAAGTTATTATTGAACAAGAATCTATTACCTTTGAGGAGAAGCTCATTCCGAATTATAATGAAATGGCTTTTTTCTATAGTTCCAGAACTGATGTAGGACCAACTGATTACTCTCTTAGGTTCTGGCATCTTGAATCTATCCGTCTGGGATGGAAAGGTGACAATTATTGTGTAGATCTTGCTATGGCTCCATTGGTAAGCAAAGATCCTATGGTTATCAAACAAGCATGGTTCACACTTAACCCATTTGAATTTATGGACATTTCCATTGGTAAAATTCCCTATGATTTCTGTAAAGTTTCAAGTCGTTCTTTTAGCAACATCACTGCTTTCCAACCTCAGCTTTTTGAAGCTAGTTGGCAGGTAAAATTTGCCGGTAAATTTGGTGATGCAGGTTGGAATGTTTACTGGGCAGATGGTGGAAAGAATGATACGAGTTCAAGTTATGATACACCCTCCACACTTGGGCTTAAACTTACTTACAATCTTGCTGGAATAGATATTGGTGCTGCCCTTAGGGACAGAAATTGGGATGCAGATACCAGTT
>JAYEKN010000229.1 GCA_034661015.1 Candidatus Cloacimonadota bacterium | reverse complement strand
AGTGTACATCCGTAAAGTAGCCTTCTCAAGAAGTCACGGACCATTCCGTGACTAATTGAAAAAATTATCTATTAAGTTAATTAGCGTTATATTTGTGAGTTGGAAAATCTTAAGTCAAGTTCAAAAAAACGGAATTTAACTCAAGATTTTCCTTTACGGATGGACTCTGATTAGAGTGCATCCGTAAACTCATAATTTCAATTAACTATTTTGAAACCGTTAAAACGGTTAATGCTTTTTTATTTCATTAACCACCAACTTACCTGTCTTGGCGAAGTGAAACGAAGACAGAAGTTGGTGGTTAATAAGAAGATAGTAACTTTCAACCGATTCATCGGTTTCCAATCCTCAATAGGAGATGACTGGGGTGAGGTCGAAAAATCTTAAGCCAATTATTCAGCCTGCGGATTAACTCAAGTTTTTGGGGTTTAATATCAAATTATAAAGCGACTTGGCGTGTTTTCGGAATATTTTCTTTGTTTTCTTTTTGATAAATAGGTTTGGAATTATTCAGAACAACATTTTCAGTTATTTCACAACCGACAATGTCTTTCCTGTCAGGCAAAGAATACATTATGTCATTCATTATTGATTCCATAATCGAGCGTAAACCTCGCGCACCTGATTTATGTTTGATTGCTTTTTCGGCAATACTATCCAATGCTTTTTCATCAAAGACCAGATTCACATCCTCGATCTTCAAAAGTGCTTCATACTGTTTTACAAGAGAATTTTTTGGTTCAACGAGAATTTTTACCAATGCTTCTTTATCCAATTCTGTTAAAGAGGTTTGAACAGGTAAACGACCGACTAATTCTGGTATAAGTCCATATTTCAGAAGGTCTTGCGGATGAACTTGTTTCAATATTTCGCTTTTATCTATATCACCCTGTCCGATCAGGTTTGCTCCAAATCCAATACTCTTCTTTTTGATACGTCGCTCAATGATCTTTTCCAGATTGTTGAAAGCACCGCCAACGATAAAGAGGATATTTTTTGTGTCAATTTCAATGAAGTCCTGATGAGGATGCTTTCTTCCGCCTTTTGGAGGAACATTTACTTTATCACCCTCCAATATTTTAAGGAAAGCCTGCTGGACACCTTCACCCGAAACATCTCGTGTAATCGAAGGAGTTTCGGATTTACGAGCAATTTTATCAATCTCATCTATGTAAATAATTCCACGCTGAGTTTTCTCAATATCATAATCTGCAGATTGTAACAAACGAACAAGGATATTTTCCACATCTTCACCTACATAACCGGCTTCTGTTAGGGTGGTTGCGTCAGCAATAGCAAATGGGACTTTTAAAAATCGAGCAAGTGTTTGAGCAATAAGTGTTTTTCCTGTACCGGTTGGACCGATCATAACAATATTGCTTTTTTCAAGTTCAACACCTTCGATCAGGTTGTGCTTGAAAATTCGTTTATAATGGTTGTAAACAGCTACGGCAATGGTTCTTTTTGCCTTTTCCTGTCCAATTACATATTCGTCGAGAAAATATTTTATCTGACTTGGAGTTGGAAGTTGAAAATTATCGTCAACCTTACCGTCTTCTTCTTTTTCAAGAATTGAATAGCAGATATTTACGCAATTGTTGCAAATATTTCCGTCAACTCCGCGAATAAGTTTTTTTACTTCGCTTCTTGTTTTCCCACAGAATGAGCATTTTTCGTTGTTCATAACTATTCCCTCTTAAATATAACTTTATCAATCAAGCCATAATTTTTTGCTTCTTCAGAGTCCATCCAAAAATTTCTGTCAGAATCTTTTTCGATTTTTTTCAGAATTTGTCCGGTGTGTTTTTTAAGTATTCGATTAAGCGTTTTTTTGATTTTCATTATTTCAATTGCCTGTATTTCAATATCGGAAGCTTGCCCTTGTGCTGCGCCTAATGGTTGGTGGATCATAATTCTGGAATTGGGAAGAGCAGAGCGCTTGCCGGCAGTACCGGAAGCGAGTAAAAGTGCTCCCATACTTGCTGCTTGTCCAATGCAGATCGTGTTTATATCAGGATTGATGTATTGCATTGTATCATAAATTGCCAGTCCGGAGGAGACAATACCACCGGGTGAATTTATATACATAAAAATATCATTTTTCGGGTCTTCCGCTTCTAAATGAAGAAGTTGGGCAATTATCGTATTTGCGACTACATCATTTAAAACTGGACCAACGAAGATGATTCTGTCTTTTAGTAGTCTGGAATAAATATCGTATGCTCTTTCGGATTTTCCCGAATGTTCGATAACCATTGGAATTAATGACATAAATTACCTCTTATTTTCCTTTTTCTGCTTCATGATTTTGTTCTTTAATCTTTTTTTCCTTTTTCTTCGGTTTAACAAACTTGGCTCTTTTTCCAATTTTTTTAATAATTTTTTCATTAATTATTGTTTGTTTAAATTCTTCGTCTTCGATTTTCTTTTTATACAATTTTTTGTATGATTCAAGTTCCATGTTCATTGCTTCGGCGGACTTTTTAATTTCTTCTTCAATTTCCTCATCAGTCAATACTATCTTTTCCAACTCCCGAAGTTTCTCCATAATAAAAAATTGTTTGAATTGCATTATTGCCAATTGCTTGTAACTTTGCTTGAATTGATTTATTTGCTGCTCATCCATCTTTTGAGCACCCTGCTGCTTCATCATATCAGACAAGTAATTCTCAATCAAGGACTCAGGAACTTCAAATTTATTTTCATCAATCAATTTTTGGAGAATTAATTTTATTACGGACTCTTCATTTTCTTCCTCTATAGATAATTCTAGACTGCTTTTAATGTCTTTCTTTAGGCTTGCAAGTGTATCAAAATCACTGGCATCTTTAGCAAATTCATCATCCAATTTTGGCAAAATGATTTTTTTCACGCTTGTTATTGTTAGTTCAATATCAGTGGATGCAGGCTTTTCATCCCGATTAGACGATGGCGTTAGAATAGTAGATTTAACAGCATCTCCGCTTTTTTTTCCGATTAGATCATTATCAAACTGTGCGCCTAATTGCCCTGAACCGACTAAATAGGGATATTCTTTTTTTGAATCAACAGTGTTTTCACTTGTGCCAAATTTTTGAACTGTGTAAAAGATTTTGTCAAATTTTTCAGCAGGAGAATCTTTTTCTTCGGTGTATGAATAATCCTTTTGAAGTTCCTCTAATTTTTCATCAATCATTTTTTTTGTAACTTTTTTAGGGACAAATTCAATTTCAAGATTATCGTAATTTTTTAATTCAACCCTTGGTTTCACTTCAAAAGTAAACTTTAGCTCCAAATCTTTTTTATCTTTCCATGACCAATCTTCGAGTGTACCTTGACCAATAGGTGAGACTCCATTTTCTTTTATTTTGATTCCGATAGCTTTCAGATAATATGTTGGAGCATATTCTTCGATAAAACCTGATTTCAATCCTTCACCATACATTTGTTCGATCATAGAAGTAGGTGCCTTGCCTTTTCTGAATCCGGGAATATTTACCTGTTTGCTATATTTTCGAATTACTTTTTTATAATCATCATTTGCTGTTTCCGATGATACTGTAACAATCAATCTTCTTTTACACTCACTAACTTTCTCTAAACTTGATTTCATTTAATCTCCGATATGTTTTTTTTAAAATGGTGCGAAAGAGGGGACTTGAACCCCTACAGGAAATTTCCCACTGGATCCTAAATCCAGCGCGTCTACCAATTCCGCCACTCTCGCATTAAATTATTTCCAAAATAACGTGCACGCTTTTCTTTGTTTTTTTCAACTTTTTTACCTACGAATCCAGAGAAATTACCGAGAAAGATTTTAGAAAAGTTTATCCTATCTTTTCTCTGCTTTTTGTCTGCACTGTGGAATGCTTTTATCTTTTTATTCCATCAGGGTGTTCTATATGGTTAACCTTTGAGCCTTGAAATATTGGATTGTAATTTATCCGCAATGTCTGTTAGCTCTTTTTGGTTATCCTTTTCTCGCTGAACAATTTCAGCGGGAGCATTATTAAGAAATTTCCGATTTTTCAATTTGCTTCCGACTTTGTCCAGAATTTTATTGATTTTATCTAATTTTACGTTAAGTCTTTCAACTTCTTTATCCACATCTATTACGCCTTCCAAAGGCATAAAAATTTCATTATTCTCAATTACAGTAGTAATAGATTTATAGGGTTTTTCAATTTCATTGCCAACCTCAAATTTATCAATTTTTGCCATTAACTTTAAATAACGATGGTTATCAAGTAAAATATTGCGAACGGTCTCATTCGCAGATTTTATAAAAATATTTACTTTTTTTCCAAGCGGGATATTCATATCTTTTCTGATGCTTCTGATTCCGATTATAGTTTTGATGATCAGTTCCATATCTTCGGCATCTTTATCAAAATCGCGATTGGTTAATTTTTTTGGAAATTCGGTCAGCATAATGGATTTTTTGTTTGCTTCCGGAAAAAATGATTTCAATCTTTGCCAGATTTCTTCAGTAAGAAAAGGCATTACCGGATGAAGCATTCGCAAAGAGTTATCAAGGATATTAAGCATTATATATTTTGCGGTTTGTTGGGAATCACGGTCGTCCGAGTTGTAGAATCTATCCTTAATTAATTCCAGATACCAGGCGCAGAATTCATTCCAGAAAAAATCATAAAGACGATGGGTTGTATCTTTAAAGCGATATTCTTCATAATCAGCGATGATCTGAGCAACCGCTTTGTTTAAACGTGATAAGATCCACTTGTCGGAAAGTTCCAATTTGAATTTATTTTTTTCGGGAATTCCTTCGACTTTTTCTGCATTCATAAAAATAAAACGAGCAGCGTTCCAGACTTTATTCGCAAAGTTTCTGCCGGTTTCTATAAGGGAGTCGGTATAAACTACATTTTCACCCTTTGGAGTGTTGAAAACCATGCTAAATCGAATTGCGTCAGCTCCGAATTGTTCGATAACATCAAGCGGATCTGGTGAATTGCCGAGTGATTTTGACATTTTTATACTTTTTTCATCGAGCACCGTTCCGTGAATGTAAACATTTTTAAATGGAATATTTTTCGTGAATTCCAGAGAAGCCATAACCATTCGGGCAACCCAGAAAAAGATAATTCCCGGATCAGTAACCAAAACATCGGTTGGGAAGAAATATTCTAATTCAGCGGTTTTTTGGGGCCAGCCCATTGTTGAGAATGGCCAAAGCCAGGATGAGAACCATGTATCCAGAACATCAGTTTCTTGTGTAAACGATTTTGAACCACATTCGGGGCAATTTTCCGGAATTTCTGCGGATACAATGGTTTTGCCACAATCATTACAATAATAAGCAGGGATTCTGTGTCCCCACCAAATTTGACGGGAAATGCACCAATCGTGAATATTCTCCAGCCAGTTATAATAAACTTTTTCCCATCTTGGAGTTTGGAACTTGATCATTCCATTTTTTACAACTTCAATAGCAGGTTTTGCCAAAGGTTTCATTTTGACGAACCACTGGGTGGAAAGATATGGCTCTATAACTGTTTTGCAGCGATAACAATGACCAACCGAATGCTGATAATCTTCAATTTTATTTAGAAGATTCAGGTCTTGCAAGTCTTTAACAACTTTTTTTCTGCAAGCAAATCGGTCTAAACCGTTATAAGTTTCACCTGCATTTTTGTTCATTATTCCTTTTTCGTCCATAATCAGAATTTGTTTCAGATTATGTCGGCGTCCCATCTCGAAATCGTTTGGATCGTGAGCAGGAGTAACTTTTACGCAGCCGGTACCAAATGCTTTTTCCACAAAATCATCTGCAATTATGGGAACTTCTCGTTCAACAAGTGGGATAATTACAGTTTTTCCGATCAAATGTTTAAATCTTTCATCAGTAGGATTGATTGCTACAGCAGTATCGCCGAGCATTGTTTCCGGTCTGGTTGTGGCAACCGTAATAAATTTATTCTTGGTATCTTTTATTGGATAATTAATATACCAGAGGTGGGATTGTTTGTCCTCATAATCCACTTCGTCATCGGAAAGAGCAGTTTCGCAGCGCGGGCACCAGTTAATAATGTATTTTCCTTTGTAGATTAATTTTTTTTCATAAAGACGGATAAAAACTTCATTGACAGCTTTTGAAAGTCCTTGATCCATTGTGAATCTTTCCCGCTGCCAATCGCAACTCGCACCTAATTTTTTCAGCTGACTAATTATTTTGCTTCCATTTTCCTCTTTCCATTTCCAAATCATCTCAACCAGTTTTTCTCTTCCGATATTGTAGCGGGTCTTTCCCTCTTTTTGCAATTCGCGTTCAACCACATTTTGGGTAGCAATTCCGGCGTGATCTGTTCCGGGTAACCACAAAGTTTCGTATCCCTGCAATTTTTTATATCTAACCATAATATCTTGTAAAGTATTATTGAGAACATGACCCATGTGCAAAATGCCGGTAACATTTGGCGGCGGGATTACGATCGTAAACGGTTGTTTTTTTGAATTTGCATCAGCACGAAAAAGGTTGTTTTCCAACCAGAATTTATACCACTTTTGTTCAATTTGGTTAGGGTTATAAATTTTTTCCATTAGATTTATCAATTCTCCTTATACTAACGAGATTTTATGTGATTTTTATTCGTATTTTCAATCAAGGATGCTTGAACTACGGTAAGCTTATAAATCGAGTAAATAATCAATATCTACTTCATCAACAGTTTCTTCCCGCATTTCTTCAATGATTTGCTTAAAGATCTGTCTGACTCTTTCCCGTGAAAGCCCGATTTCACGAGCTATTTCAGCAAAATTTTTGCCTTTGTCCGTATCACCGAATCCAAAAAAATCTTTAATTATTCTAGCATCACGCGGACTGAGAGTTTCCATTTTATGATTAATCTTGTCTTGCATTTTTTTTCGATAATATATACGCTTCGGATCAATGTTCTGGCTATAAAAGCTTTGAGTATCCTTACTGCTCACATCAAGCCTATCGAGAGCGTCATTATCGCCATAAATACTGTCTAAAGAAATGACTCTCGCTCTTTCATTCAAGATTTTTTCCGTGCGTTCTTCATCAATACCTAATTGTTCTGCGATTTCTTCAAGAGAAGCATTTTCGCCTTTTTTTGCTTTATGGTTTTTCTGAATCTTGCTTATTTTGTTGATAGTAGTAATTCTTTTTGAAGGAATTCTGATCAACCTGTTTTTTTCATATAAAGCATATTGAATGGTTTGTCTAATCCACCAAACCGCATAAGTAATCAACTTTGTTTCGCGAGTTGTATCAAATTTATTGATAGCCTTTATCAAACCGAGATTTCCTTCACTGATAAGTTCAGAAAGCGGAAGCCCTCTATTTTGAAATTTACTGGCGATTTTGACCACAAATTTCAAATTGCTGCGGATAAGTTTTTCCATTGCCATTTTATCCCCTTTCTGGGCTTTGATTAGAAGAATTTTTTCTTCCTCACGTGATAAAGGGTCTATATTTGCAATGTCTGCAAGATAATTTTGCAGTCCTTGATTATCAGCTGGATTCTCAACCATAAAATTTTCCCCCAGAGCAATACTTGATTAAGAGTTAAAAGTTAATTTGATAAAAAATTATTTCAAATAATTAATGAGTATAGAATTAATTGATTTCTGTGGCAATAACTTGAAAAGGATTTTTCCGAATTGAGTTTAAACAACCGAGATTTTTTGAGCATATCCGACAAATTTTCAAAAAATTGTAACAAAACTTTTCTGTTTTAATATTCAATAAAAGTTATAAAAAATGTTTATTTACATCATTAAATCAAATAAACTATGGTTTTTCGATTCTTCCATTTTTAATACATTTTGTGCAAACATTCATTTTTTTTACGGTTCCATCTATTCTCACACGTATTTTTTGCAAATTTGGATTCCACCGACGTCGACTCCTTTTGTCAGAAGCACTTCGTCTATTACCAAATATTGGTGTTACTCCGCATATTTCACATTTTTTAGACATAAAATTTCCTATTAATTTTTTTTTGAGATTGACATTTTTTTGAACTACGGAAATTCATAGCAAGTTTTTCAATAATAATTGTCGCACATGAGTCTCCTTTACATCTCAAATTTACTCATTTATTGAAAATAATTTTCATAAAGTGCTGTTGTATTAGCCGTACAGATGCATGAAAAAAAATGGGCTAAGTTGACAAAAAATCACACTTTTCGTGAAATAGATTTTTCAAAATCCAAAATTCAAAACAGGAGAATAATTGATGAAGAGAATATTTAGTGGAATTCAACCGAGCGGAAGATTGCATCTCGGCAATTATCTTGGTGCAATAAAAAATTGGTTGCCCTTGCAGGAAGAATATGAATGCATTTGGGGGATTGTGGATTATCATGCCATCACAGTTCCATTTGCACCGGAAAATTTGGAAAAGCGTGTTATAGATTGCGCTGCTACTTATCTCGCATGCGGATTAGACCCGAAGAAAAGCCATTTGATGATTCAGTCACAGGTAAAGGAACATACCGAACTGGCATGGATATTGAACACTATAACCCCGATTTCTTGGCTCGAACGAGTTCCAACATTTAAAGACAAATCCCGACATTTTAAAGATAGTATTAATATGGGATTGTTGGATTATCCTGTTTTGATGGCAGCAGATGTTCTTTTATATAAGGCAAGTGCTGTCCCAGTTGGGGAGGATCAGCTCCCGCACCTTGAACTTGCTCGTGAAATTGTAAGAAGATTTAATCACATTTTCGGTGATACCTTTCCGGAGCCGAAAGAGATTATTCGCCCAGGTTCGCTAATAAAAGGATTGGACGGAAATAATAAGATGAGTAAATCGCTTGATAATTGTATTTATCTTGATGAATCAGCTGATTCGATCCGGAAAAAGCTAGCAACTGCCGTAACCGATCCCCAGCGAGTGAGAAAATCAGATCCGGGCAATCCGGACGTTTGTAACCTTTATTCATTGCATAAATTATTTTCCTCTTCCGAAGAAATCGAATATGTAAATAAAGGCTGTAGAAAAGCCGAGATCGGTTGTGTGGAGTGTAAGAGGATTTTAGCAAAAAATATCAATGAAGAGCTACAACCAATCCGTGAGCGGATCAATGAACTGAAATCTGACACCGATTATATAAAAGATGTTTTGAGGGCAGGCGTAAAAATAAGCAGGGAAATCGCCAAAGATACAATAGATGAAGTGTATACAAGAATTGGAACCGGATACAATTTGCTCAAATAAATTGACAGAGAATTGGTATTTTAGATTTTCCGTCAACACAAAATAAGATAAATTAATTTAATGGAAAGTTATTTATGTATGTAATATTATTAGTTATTCATGTTATTATTTGTATCTCCCTAATAATCTCCGTTCTTTTGCAATCAAGCAAAGGCGGTGGTTTGGGAGGAGCTTTTGGTGGTGGCGGTGGCAACACTCTTTTTGGTAGTGAAGGTGCTTCATCATTTTTGAAGAAAGCAACTGAAGTTTTGGGCGTTTCATTTATGGTGGTTACTATTCTGCTTGCACTTTCTTCCGGAAATCAACGTTCAACCAAAGTCGGTGGAACCCTATCCGAGCAAGTGAAGCAGGAGATTGAAAAATCTCCTCAGGACAAAACCGATCAACCCGCAGCATTACCATCCGGTTTTGAAAAATTAACCGAACCTGAAGAAAATAAAGAGAACAAATAGAATTTATATTTAGTGCAGGAGTGGCGGAACTGGCAGACGCGCAAGACTAAGGATCTTGTGGGAGATTTCCTGTAGGGGTTCGAGTCCCCTCTTCTGCACCATTTTTTTTAAGCTACTCGCGCCCATGGCTCAATTGGATAGAGCATCTGATTACGGATCAGAAGGTTCCCTGTTCGAATCGGGGTGGGCGTACCACCTTTTAAAAAAAGCCTTTGCGAAAATTCCTATTTTTGCAAAGGCTTTTTTTTGTTATATTTTACAATTCTGAATTTTGGATTCAGGATATGGGGATAATGTAAAAAATATGGATTTCTGCCCCTCGTAGTTATCACTTTATGAAATTTAGGATAATAATTAGAGTCTATCCGTAAACTACTATTTTATCAATGGTTCCACCAGCTGGTGGATGATTCGACGCAGAAAAACACTGATTCGGCAGATAAACGCTGATACTACTCTTTTTGTAATTAAATTTTTTATCTGCGTAAATCATTTTTTTTCAGCGCTAATCTGCGTCCAATCTATACTTTACGGACAGACACTAATTATCAAGCCATCATCGGAATTACTTCACCATCTAAGCTAAGATATTTTTTCATCAAATTGGCTGTCAAACAAGAATGGACTGGTAAAATGCCGATTACATCTCCA
>JAYEKN010000228.1 GCA_034661015.1 Candidatus Cloacimonadota bacterium | reverse complement strand
AAGAACAGGTGAAAGAAAGAACAATAAATCTGGAAAAGCAATTTGAAAAAAGTGAAAAACAACGAATTGCTACTTTATCTGTTTTAACGGATTTGAATAAGACTACAGTAAATTTGAAAGCAGAAATTACCGAACGCAAGCAGGCGGAAAAAGAGCTCACCAAACTCTCCACAGCCGTAAAGCAAAGCCCTTCTGTAATTGCCATAACAGATTTAGATGGAAACCTGGAATATGTTAACCCTAAATTTACGGAGCTTACCGGATATACTTTTGAAGAAGCAAAAGGCAAAAACCCGAGAATCCTGAAATCCGGTGAGCAACCTGATGAAATGTTTAAAGAATTATGGAAAACAATTTCTTCCGGCAAAGAGTGGCGGGGAGAATTTCATAACAAAAAGAAAAATGGTGATTTGTATTGGGAAATGGCTTCTATTTCACCCATATTTGATGAGCAGGGCAAAATCATCAATTATATAAAAGTGGCGGAGGATATTACAGAAGCTAAGAAAGCACGGAAGGAATTACGTAAGAGTGAAGAGAAATACCGTTCCCTTATTTCAACTGCAGCCGAAGGTTTCTGGATGATCGATATCAATAACAAAACAATCAATGTAAATGATTCTTTCTGTAAAATACTCGGTTATACAAAAGACGAAATTCTTGGTAAAACCCCTTTCGATTTTGTGGATGAAGAAAATGCTGAGATCTTCAAAGACAAGATTTTCAAAGCAAAAGCAGTTGAACATCGTTCTTTTGAAATAACACTGCTTAGCAAAACCGGTAGAAAAATACCCACATTATTTAATGCTACTTCTCAGTTTAACAGCAAAGGAGAGCGTGAAGGTTGCTTTGCCTTTATAACAGATATCAGCGCTCTGAAAGCAGCCGAAAAAGAAATTGCGAACAGATTGAAAGAAAAGACAGCATTAATACAAGAAATATATCATCGAACTAAAAATAATATGGCGGTGATCAAAGCAATGCTTTCAATGGAGTCCAGACGTTCTGACAATGAATTTGTAAAATCCACTTTCAGGGAGGTAAACAATAAGATACAGGCAATGGCACTGGTTCATCAGAAATTATACAAAGCCAAAGACCTTTCTAATATAGATTTGAAAGAGTACATTGCAGATCTTACAAAAATGATAATGCAAAGTTACGGTGTTTTAGCAGAGAAAATTAAAGTTAACTTAGAAATGAATGATATTATAATTTCAATCGATTATGCTGTCCCTCTCGGTTTAATTATCAATGAACTTATTTCTAATATCTTCAAACACGCATTTCCTAATCGTCAGGAAGGTGTAATATCCATTCGTTTATTTAGAGAGAAAGATAAAACTATAAATCTTGAACTGGCTGATAATGGCATAGGCTTTCCAAAAAAATTCGACCCGAGAAAAGATGGTTCAATGGGTTTGGCTTCTGTATTTTCGGTTATAGAATATCAGCTAAAAGGAGAAGTTTCAATTAAATCTGAAAAAGGTTTAAAATGGCATATTAAAATTAATGATGAAAATCATAAGAATAGGGTGTAAAATGGAAAAACAAAAAAGTATCTTAATAGTAGAAGATGAAGTTATTCTTTCAGCTTGGCTGAAAATGCAACTTGAAGATGAAGGTTACCTGGTTTGCGGTCGTTTTGCAACCGGAGAAAAAGCAATTGAATTTGTAAAAGAGACTAAACCTGATGTAATTCTAATGGATATTCATTTGGTAGGTAAAATTGACGGAATAGAAGCTGCTGAGCAAATATTAGAAACCTCAAATATTCCAATTATATTTATGACAGGTTATGAAAATAAGCAAGTTGCTGAGCGTGCTCAAAAGATAAATCCTGTTGCTTTTCTTATAAAACCTGTAGAAATCTGGGATTTGAAACCGGTATTTGAATCATTATTTAGCTGAGTATTAATAGAAAATTACCTACAACATTGTGCTCCACAGCCAAGCAAGAAGAAAAGCAAGAAGAGTCGTGGCAGCACTGTCCATTAGCTCCGTAATCAAAAAATATA
>JAYEKN010000227.1 GCA_034661015.1 Candidatus Cloacimonadota bacterium | reverse complement strand
CTTAAACATTGAGTGCAATTTTATATGTTTTCTGACTATTTTGTAATTATTTCTAACGATTAGGATAAAAATGATGTTTGCAACAATCAAGGTAATGATAATATCAACAGGTTCATTAAGGAAATAGTAAATCATTAGCGGGTAGATGATTAGCAGAATGGATTTGAGAATTAGCATACCTTTTTTTAAGCCGAATTTTTTAATGAAAAAGCGTGCAATCGGATTTTTTTCTCGTCTCCAACCAAAAGCAGAAATTACTTTGTAGGTGGAATCGTAATCCATTATATTTAAAATAGTAAAAATAAATAGCAAAAGGATAAAAGCCAGTAAGTAAAGCATATTTTTGTTTGAAGTAACTAATTTTTGAACAATTTGGAGGACGATTTCCCAGATTTTACATATTTAAAATATTACCCTTGTGAAATCCCAGTGAAATCCCAGTGAAATAAAAAAGATAACAGCATTTCACGGGATAAATAAAAAAGATAAAATCATTTCACCCGAATGAAATATCGAAAAAAACAGATTTCACTGGGCAGGCGGGATAAATAAAACAGATAATCCGCCGGCTGGCGGACACGAGGCAGGCGGATATTTTACTCCAAAGAACAGGGCTCCCGTTAGTTTGGTTTTTCATTGAGGGTGAAATTATCGTTTTCAAAGAGATCCACACAGGCATCCACGATTTTCGAATCATAAAGAGTTCCCTTTCCATTTTCGATTTTCTGCAAAGCTGCTTCTATACCCAGCTCTCCTCTGTATGGTCTGCTCGAACACATAGCTGATACAACATCTGCAACTATTATTATTTTGGCTGGAAGGATAATTTCAGAACCCTTCAAACCGTTTGGATAACCGGAACCATCAAGCTTTTCGTGGTGCTGTAAAACCGTCTGTGCTACAGGCCAGGGGAAATCAACTTCATTCAAAATGTCATATCCGGTCTGAGGATGCTCTTTGATAAAATTATATTCATAGGAAGTTAATTTTCTTGGTTTATTTAGAATCTCACCAGGTATCTTGATTTTTCCAATATCGTGTAAAAGACCGGTAATTCTTATTCCCTCAACCTCATCTTCAGATAAACCCAATTTTTCAGCTATTGCAGAAGAAAGTGCTGCCACTTTTCTTAAATGTCCACCGATATATTGATCCCGTAATTCCATTGCGGAAGCTAATGCCATTACAGTGTCGCAAAAAACATTTTTGATTTTCAGATAACTTTTTTCTAATTTAATTTCTGCTAATTTTCGCTTGGTAATATCCTGAACCGCACCAAAAATTCTTATAACTTTATTTTGCGACTCATCGTAAATGGGTTTTAGTCTATCATTGATCCAGATGATCTTTCCCATTTTATTATAAATTCTATATTCAATTGAAACGGATTCGTTTTTTAATAGCTTTCCGATGGCATCCTTGAGAATGACCTGATCGTGTGAATATATATGACTGATCCATGTATTGAAATTTTCAACTTCTTTTTTTGAATAACTTGTTACACGTTGAAACGCTTTTGATATCCATTCAAATGAAAGGTTGTCCGCCGAATCGCAAATTAATGAATAAAAGAAATCTGATGAGAGTTCTGAAATAATCCGATGGCGCTGCTCACTCGTAACAAGCTGTTGCTCAATCTTATATTTGTATAACGCCATTTCCACCGTAACCCTCAGTTCGCGTAAGGAATATGGTTTAATAACGTATCCGAATGGATCGGATAATTTTGCCTTATCCAAAATTTTATGGTTAGAATATGCTGTCAAAAAAACTACAGGTATTTTGTATTTATTTTTGATAATTGTAGCCAACTCAATTCCATCCATCTCACCACGCAATTGTATATCCAACAATGCAATATCAGGAGCAAATTTTTCTATTTCCTGCAAGGCTTTTTCTGCGGAACTTATTGGTTTATTAGCAACATAACCGATATTTTGCAATTTCAGCATTATATCATTCCCTATTAAAAAATTGTCTTCAACTAAAAATACTTTTGTCTGTTGCATAAGTCAATCCTTAAATAAATTCAATTTCACAATAATTACTAATTTAATTTTTTAAA
>JAYEKN010000226.1 GCA_034661015.1 Candidatus Cloacimonadota bacterium | reverse complement strand
AATTGTTTCAGGGAATGGGCAGTAACATTACGATTAAAACCAAAAATATTATTCGTGAAAATCTGTGTTCATTAGTGGCTAAAAAAATCTTGACTCACCGCCAGCCAACGGACAGATCAAATTCTTTTTCCCATAAATTTGACAACAATATATGAAACTCCGCTTTTTCAAAACTAAATAATGAAAAATAAAATGAATAATAATCAAGCTTTATAAATAAATTTATAAAGCAAACAGGAGTTTTAGTGACGTTTGTCCATTTACATAATCATACTCAATACAGTCTTCTTGATGGAGCAAATCGGGTTAAAGACATTTTGGAAACCGCAAAGGTATTCAATATGCCAGCTCTCGCCATTACCGATCACGGAAATATGTTTGGTGTCATTGATTTTTACCAAACAGCTTTAGAGATCGGAATAAAGCCCATAATCGGAATGGAAGCATATATTATTAACGGAAAAATAGAATCGGAAAAAGACAAAAAAAATGATAGATTTCACCTTACGCTTCTTGCAAAAAATCAAACGGGTTATGATAATCTTGTAAAACTGACCAGCATTTCTTACCTTAAAGGATTTTATTACAAACCTCGCATTGATAAGTATTACTTGGAAAAATATTCTGAAGGTCTGATCGGACTTAGTGGCTGTATGAAGGGTGAGGTGCAGCAATTGCTCATTAGAGATAAATTTGAACGAGCTGCTAAAACCGTGAAAAAGTATCAGGAAATATTTGGGGAGAACGATTTCTATATTGAAATTATGCGGTTGGGAATGCAAGATGAAGAAAAATTGATTGAATCGCAAAAAAAACTTGCTTTGGAAACCAAGGCAAAACTCGTAGCTACAAATGATTGCCATTACCTGCACCAATCCGATGCTACAGCCCACGATGTTCTTCTCTGTATTCAAACCGGCAAATTAATTACCGACGAAAAGCGAATGAAATTTTCTACTGATAAAGTTTATTTTCGCTCTCCGGAAGAAATGGAAACACTTTTTAGTGATATACCGGAAGCTATTGAAAACACAGTTAAAATAGCTGACAAATGTAATTTGGAACTGGATTTTAAAGAATTTAAACTCCCGAAAACACCTATCCCGGATGGATATGAAAGCCCTGCAGATTATTTGTACAAAATCGTTTATGACGGAGCAAAAGAAAAATATGAAAAGATTACTCCTGAAATACGAGACAGAATCGAGTATGAATTTCGTGTTATTCAGGAAATGGGTTTCGTGGGATATTTTTTGATAACGAGAGAAATCGTTTCATCTTCCAGAAAAATGGGAGTAATGGTCGGTCCGGGAAGAGGTTCGGCTGCCGGTAGTATCATTGCATATCTCACGGATATTACCAGAGTTGATCCGCTTAAGTACAATCTTCTTTTCGAGAGATTTCTGAATACCGCCAGAATCAGTATGCCGGATATTGATATGGATTTTTCCGCAACCGGAAGAAATAAAGTGCTTCAACACATTTTGGATGAATACGGAAGAAAAAACGTCTGTCAGATCGTTACTTTTGGAAGTCTGGGAGCAAAAATGGTTGTACGTGATGTTGGACGGACAATGGATATCCCGCTAAATGAAGTTAATGCCATTGCAAAATTAATCCCATCAACTCCAAAAATCACCCTAAAAAATGCACTGAATGGAAATTCCAAATTACAGAAACTAATCAATAGCAAAGCTCAATATCGCGAGTTAATGAACTATTCACAAACCTTAGAAGGTCTTTCAAGGCATTCAGGTGTTCATGCTGCCGGGGTTGTTATTGCCCCTGATAATCTGATGAAATTTGTCCCTCTGTCTAAAAATGTAAAAGAAGATGTGATTGTAACCCAATATGAAGGCAAGTGGCTCGACACGATTAAAATGCTAAAAATGGATATATTGGGTTTGAAAAATCTTACTGTAATCGAAAAAAGTATCGAACTTATCAAAAAAAATCATGGAATAGAAATTGACATAGACAATATAAAGCAGGGAGACAAGCTAACTTACGATATGATTTGTGCCGGTGAAACTGACGGAGTTTTCCAATTTGAAGGCTCGGGTATGAGAGAAGTTTTAAAAAAAGTCAAGCCCCGTAGGATAGATGATCTGGCTGCATGTACGGCATTATATCGTCCAGGGCCTCTTGGTAGCGGGATGCATGAAGCTTTTATCCGACGAAAAAATGGCAAGGAAGAAGTATCATATCCTCATCCTCTTGTTGAAAAAATTCTGAAAGACACTTATGGTGTAATCGTTTATCAGGAACAGGTTATGCAAATTGCTCATCAATTAGCCGGTTTCACGCTCAGCGAAGCAGACACGCTTCGCAAGGCTATGAGTAAAAAGAAGAAAGCAATTATTGCCAAATTCAGTCCTAAATTTATTAAAGGTGCTGTAAAAAAGGGAGTGGAAGAAGATATCGCCAAAGAGATTTATTACCAGATCAAACAATTTGGACAGTATGGTTTTAACAAATCACACAGCGTGGCATACAGTATCATTTCGTATCAGACGGCATTTCTGAAAGCAAATTATCCCACTGAATATATGGCAGCTTTGATGAGCGTGGAAAACGATAATGACAAAATTGCAAAATTTATTGATGTTTGTAATAAAATGGGTATCAAAGTGGAATCTCCCGATGTAAACAATAGCGATTATGATTTTGCGGTAAAGAAGGGAAAAATTTACTTCGGGCTCAAAGCAATAAAAAATGTCGGGAATAATGCAGCTAACGAAATCGTGAAAAAACGTGATGAAGTAGGGAATTTTTCAAGTATATATGAGATAACAGAAAATATTCCCAGTGCAAGTTTGAACAAAACTACGCTTGAATGCCTAATTGCTGCCGGAGCGATGGATAATTTGGAAGGGAATCGGGCAGAACAATTCAACGCTATTGGTCAAGCCTTGGAATATGGAGCAAATATCAGCAAAGATAAAGCCGGTGGACAGCCTTCGTTATTTGATACGCTTGAAGAAGATAATTCCGTAAAATATCCCCCTTTGAAGAAACTAAAGGACTGGAGCATTTCATTTAAACTAAAAAAAGAGAAGGAATTGCTCGGTATGTATTTTTCCGGACATCCCCTTCTTAAATATAAAACCGATATTGATATGTTTGTAAACTTAAGTGCAAAAAATTTTCGTAAGATTCGTCAGACAATCAAATTTTCAAAGGATTGGAAAAATCGGGATAAAAACAAAAAAAAATTTAGGATTATTGGGCTTGTAAATGAGGTTACCATAAAACGCGATAAAAATAATAATGAAATGGCATTTGTGCAAGCGGAAGACCTTTTTGATAAATTTGAGGTAATATTCTTTTCTTCTGTCCTGCAAAGATTTGATATTTCAGATCTGAGTGAAGATAAAATTCTGCTTTTTACTGTCAGTTTCTCTTCACGTGATCAAGATGCCGACTCTTGCAAATTTATCGGTGAAAATATTACAGCGATAGATCAACTTCCAAAAAAATTATCCGGGGAAATTTCCTTATCTTGTAAAGAAAACAGTCTTGACACTGAGCTGCTCAACACTTTGGTAAACGAGTATTTTAAAAAAAACGTGGGAAAATTCAAATTACACTTTAAAATAAATACAGAAAAATTTGGAATGTTAGATATTCTGTCTCAAAAATATAGCATCTATCCTACTAGCGAACTTTTGACTTTTGTAAAAAACAACGAAAAACTAAAAATGAGGATAAAATTAAATGAAAATTAAAATATTTTTCATAATTCTGCTTGTAATTGTTCCCCAATTTTTATTCGCAGAATTTACGGTTTACTTTGATTGCAACCGATTCCTTTCCGAGCAGGACAACACAATTTTTGAAATAACCTATAAGATTCTCCACAAAGATCTTCAATTCGCTTTGTTAAACAAAAAGCCTGTTGCTCAAATCAGTGTAGAATTTTTTATCTATAATACAAGTGGCAAAGAGTTATATAAACAAGAATTTTCCCGAAGAATTTCTTTGGATAAAGCCGAGGATACTCAAGATGAAGATTTCTTCTATATAGATAAAATAATCGCTCAGGTTCGACCCGGGAAATACCGTTTTTATGTTAAGATTACCGATCAAGTTAGCAAGGATAAAATTGTGTGGGATAAAACCATTTCTTCTCTTCCGGTTGATGAATATTCCTTCAGCAATCTTGAAATAAATTCATTTTCCATAGAAGATGACCAAAAAAGCTCACAAAGTTTTAGACGAGATGGCAGAATTTTCTTGGTCAATCCAAATAAAGTTTTTTATCCTAATAAGCAAGCCGATTTTACTTATTATTTTGAATACTATCCCGCAAAAAATGATTCAAGCATCAGTGAAATCTCCATTTCGCTTTTTGACGAAAAAGACAAAAAAGTTTTTGAGCAAATGGAAGCATGGATTCCTACCACATGGAAAGGTGTTTTCTGGAAAAAAGTACCAATTTCAGATTTTAATTATGGAAAATATACTCTCCAAGTTACCGCTACAAATCCACAAATATCCTGCGATAACCGCATTTCAAAAGCGACCAATATCTTTCTCAACGAAAAGAAAGAGGAATCTGAACCTTTCGATCTGAAGCGCGAATATGAAATTGCCAAATATTTTCTAAATAATACCGATCAAAAAAAATATGACAAATTGGATGAGAACGGTAAAGTTGCCTACTTAAAAAAATTCTGGCGAAGCAATGACCCGAATCCGATAACAGAAAAGAACGAAATTAAAGAATTAATAATTCAACGAATAGAAGTTGCAAAAAATAAATATTCTTCTGTTGGACAGAATTGGGAGACCGATATGGGACGAATTTATGTACGAAACGGTAAACCCAGCGAGGTCATTGAAAAAAGTTATGAATATCGAGCCAAACCATATACGGTTTGGAAATATTATGAAAAGGGAGAAAAAAGAGTTTATCTGTTTGTTGATTTTTCGGGGCAATCAAATTACAGATTGGTTTATTGCGAAAATGATAATACAGAAGTTACAGATCCTGGTTGGCAGGATTATCTGGGACCGTATTTTGACGAAAGTGTGCTGGAATAGAAGAACAAAAAGAAAACAGAATAAAATCCATTGCAAAACCAACTTTAATTTTTTTGGCAAAACAAAAGAGCGAGATATTCACATATATCCCGCTCTTTTTTTAATTGCCTATATTTTTTTATCTAAGAAATATCATCTTTTTTGTTATATCTTTTTTGGCAGTAGAAAGACGATAGAAGTAAATTCCGTTTGCAACGGGTCTATTCCGATTATCATTGCCATTCCAGACATAATCAAACTGGCGGGTATTTTCAATCTGGGGAGTATAACTTTTTACCAATTGCCCAAGAATGTTATATATTTTCAACTGGGCTTTCTCTGTATTTGCAGGTATTGCAAAGGAAATAGTAGTAGCGTTTTGAACAGGATTGGGAAAATTCTGCATCAAAACCAATTTATTTTTGTTAATGGGTTCATCACCGATTGCCAAGAATGATTGTGCATAGCTTGATTCGGGATCTCCCACCAGAATATCATCAATATACCAACCATCTTCGTTTACTCCTTGGTCGGCAAAAAGGGCAAATCTCAAATGCACTTCGTCTTCACCAACATAATCGGAAAGGTCCATTTCTTCATAAACCCATTCTTCCTGAGTGTCATCATACACTGGTTGTCCGTTCGGCTGAAATGAACCTGCACCGGGTTCGGTGTATAAACCTTCAAGTGCAGTCCAACTGTAGCCATTTAAAGAAGCCTGCACCTGTGCATAATCATAATCATTGCCTTCAATCCACCATTTTGTATAGAAATGAAGATCTGCGGATGTAAAAGTGCTCAAGTCAAGTGGATCTGATAGTTTCAGATAATAAGTTTGATTATTTGAATAATTTCCGTAAGGTGATTCGGTAAACGAATGATTCGGAGAAACAGATTGAAGTGTGGTGGTTCCCCATAAACTTGTATCCCATTGTTCCAATCCGTTTTCACAATTATCAGATAAGGCTGCTTGCCCGAGAAAATAATTGTACCCAATATTTTCCGTGAGCTCGAATTCACCATTATAGGGAACGTGATCAGCAAAACTCACATCAATAAGATAGGTATAACCTACGGGCAATTCCACAAAATAATTTCCATCAACATCCGTTTGGATCGAGGCACATTGCTCACCATCTTCAAGAGTATAATTTAAGGTTGCATTTGGAAGAACATCAAGAGTATCTCGAACATTACCATAGATCTGGCAACTTTCCACAGGAACCAACATTATGTCATGCTCATTCTCTTCAAAATCAAGAAAATAATTCAATTCCTGATAAGGTTCATAACCCCATCTCGTTATATAAATATCATAATAATCGACAGGTTGATCGGCAGTTATTTCATACTGCCCGTCGGAATCTGTTACAGAACTAAATACAGGATCTCCGCTAGGAATTACTCCCGCTTCATAGAATTTTACTTCTGCGTTTTCAATAGGAAGTCCGTTAGAAATATTTTTGACTTCACCTGAAACGGTTCCGTAAACTTCTTCAACCGGAAAACTTTCCTGATAAATATTATAACCGGATTTTGCAATAACTGCTATTACCGATAAAAATGTTGTAGGTGTTACTTCCATTGTGAGTTCAGATGTGCTGACATAATCTCCAGCATCAACTTTTACCCACAAAGTTGTTTCGTCATTATTCACGCTTGCAAACACCATTCCCGGAAGGTTGCATGCAAATGCATCTGTAAGATCATAATTTGTTTCAACCGTAAGATCAGGATCAGAAAGGTCATCTGCAATAACGCATATTGCATCTTCAAAAATAAGGAATTCTTCACCGGGGATTTGACCATAGATCTGTAATGAAGGTCCATAAGGATAATCAATGGACAAAATTGCATTTCCATCTTCATCTGTAGGAACAATATCGGAAGTGTATCCAACACCTTCTGCCCAAACGTTTACACCAACTTGCGGGGTAATGCTATCCGGTCCGATTACATTCACACAAATATCAGTTGGGACATTTGCGTAAAGCGTATCAGGTGTAAAATTTACAACACTGGTAAGAATATGAATTTCACCCAAATATTTGAAGTAATCATGGGCTGTGAAAGCAATATTTACATTACCGCTATTTACCGGAACTTCATCAAAAGTGATTGTTCCGTTACCGAATGAATCTATTTGCCCGAATCCGTAAACCGTATCATCGTCATATATTACAACACGAGCATCCGGTTCTGCGATCACACTGATTTCTTCGGTTCCCGCATTAATATTTTCAGGAAACGTTGGGGTCATTGTCATCGGTTCATTCGTCCAAATATCCAAAGCAGGATTTCCGAACACGTTTAATTCATAACAGCACCATCTATGCACTCCGCTTGTTTGAACGAATGCAACTGCATGCTCTTTTGAGAGAGCGTTTGCTCCCCCAACAGAAAACTCATTATCATCAAACAGAGCATCAATATATTCTCGGTGGAAAACCTGGGAAGCTCCATTCGTGCTGCCTTGCATCCCCCAGCCATAGCGACTATTACCAATCCAAGTTGCAGCAGCAGTGGGCATTGAGGTTATTTTTTCGTAGAAGCAATCGCCTGAAACATATCCTGAAATTGTCATATTATCGAAGGAACCGGGATAACATGCTTGAGAGTAGCCATTGAAGAAATTAGCATTAGTTCCGTCATTGCTGATATTATAAACAGTTAGATCGGGATTATCAATATTAAGGCAATGCGTCAAATTTCCATGTCCAAGATGATTCACCATGGTTGGTCCCTGATTTAATTCATTGTATAAATTTGTAGATGTCCAACCGTAATCCATTTCATAGAGAGTGGGAATATTCCAGTCTCCAGGAATTCCAATGGTTGTGTATCCGTTTGTACTGCAACCGCTAATCAGTTCATTCATATATTGACCCCCATAAGTGTTGGGCCAGAGATATTCACCAATCATTAATGAACTTTTTAGGTTGCCGGTAACCGGAGATTCGGAAAAAAGTTGAATTTTATTTAATTGATTTTCAATTTCAGTAATATTATTGAAAAATATCCTGCCGATAAATAATTCAGAAAAAAGATCTGCTTCGGCAGGTTCACCCCAACGATTATCATTATCATTATTCCAGTCAGGTCCACTTCCGGGGGCATTCGTTCTGTCTAAATTGGAAAAATACATATCGGCTGGAATATCACCCTGCTCATTTCCCACGTTTGCATAAAATTTTCGATATGGAACTACATCCGTATCTCCACCAAAAATCACATATTGGATAGGACCGTGAGTTGCATATTGATCTTTAATATAATTACGAACCTTATTGGCATTATCAACTCCGGTGTAATTATCATAAATGTCTTCAACAGTTTTGGTACCGGTTCGATATCCTCTCGTTATGTGAAAATCTACAAGAGGTTGAAAATCGTCCACATGATCTTCGCCTGTGATAATAACGATATCAAGGGCTTCTTCATCTCGAGTTCTACGGGTGGAATAATCTGAAGTTGCATGGGGATTATCAACAATATTTTCAACCCTTCGAATAATGTTTTTATCTTCAAATAAATATTTTCCAGCTTCACTTACCGCTTCATCATAATCCGTTGTAAATGAAACCGTCAGGTCTTCATAATAATAAAGTTCTTGGGTGGAGGGATTATAGCTAATCGGAGTAATTGCAATTGAGCCGATTGAATAGCCGGATAAACAATTTGTTGTTACTCCGCTGTAGTTTGAGTAGGGATACTGCTTGGAGCTGGAATAAACTTTTTGATCAGGATTGATAAATTCCGCTTGATCCATTTTGGAGATTGGCAGCTGTTCTTGGAGAGGATAGATAGAATAATGTCCCATATACACCTTTTCACCAAAGGAGATTGAGACATCTGAGATACTTTCGTTTCTTGGTAACAGAAGCGAAGCATTGATGAAGGGAACTTCAGGTTCACCGGGATTTCCCAAAGCAACACCCTTGTTCAAAAAAATCTTTGAGTATATTCCGTCTTCTGTAATTGTCGGTTCATCGAATACATACTTTTTTGTTACTACACCAGCAAAAGATGCTGATGCAATCAAAATAAATATGAGAATTAAATAATATTTCTTATCCGAAAATATTCGGGATTTCATTTCATGTAACATTTTTTACCTCACTATTTTTTATCCTCAGGAAGTTCCTTCGGATAGTTTACCGTTAATAAATAATATTTTCCCATCCACATAGATAGTTTTATTTAGAAGGAAAAATTGGGCTATCATATTTGAATCTATATCACTTTGATCCGCTTCATCCCAACCGACCTGTAAACTAACACCACCAAAAATTTTACTGTTTATATACAAGTGATGCATATTTTGTCGAATTGCGGGATTCATTCCAATACAGAAAGATCCGATCATATCCTTATCACCTTCGGCAGCTTTGAAAATAGATAATAATTTTTCATTGTCATGATCGGCTTTTATATCAATAATTTTATTGTTTTTAATCTTAATGTTCACATCCAGAAATTCATCATCATAAAGATAGGCAAAATCCGTATGCAAATTACCATTGATGGTTGCATTTTTTAGAAGAGCAACTACTAAGCCGCCGGGAATTTCCGTATCATCACAGGCATGATCCAAATGACCGTTTTTTACTATGATATGTTTAGTTCCTTGAAATTTCAAATTGAGATAACCACCGTTTCCATCTTCAACCTTTATTTGTTTTGCTTGTTCCAATTGCTTCTTTACGTAAGATGTTTTTTCATTAATCACATCCGGTTCTGTAAAAAGTGCTTTCCAATACAGTTCACTTCTAAGAATTTCTGATTCTTCCGCACCCTTTTTTTTATGAGGGGACTTGTCTGAGAAGGAGTTTCTTTGTAACGTATCAATCGTAAGATAACGCACATCTTTTTTAAAAGTTTTTCGTACATTTTTTCTTTTTGCAGCTTCAATTAGATCACTTTTTTCTTTCATATCTTTTGTCAGGGATGAATCATCCAGAAAGTCACCGGAAAAAATAATATGAGCATCAATATGTTCCAGAAGAAAATCGTCAATTACATCTTTACATGAGTGTTCTACGGGTACGTTTCGGATGAAATTATATTCCATCCGTTTTGTGCCGAAGATAGGGATGGCATAAGCACCTTTTTTGGCAATTTCGACAACGAGATCTTCAACGAGTTTTTGGTGCACTGGCTGGTAACTTATGGCGATTTTTTCATTTTCCTTTACCGCCATATTTTTATTAATTATCTTTTCCGCCAAATCTCTAAAACTGATTTTTGCGATTTTTTCTCGATGCCAATCTTCAATTTCACTATCAACAAGATTATGTATAAGATGAGTTTTTTCGAGGTTTGCAGTGCCGAGAGAAATATCAACAAAATAATTCTTTGCGACAGCACGATAATATTTTTTTACTGTTCCCCGCACCTTCTCTGTGCGAACAAGTTTTATAAAACCTGCTTCATCCAATTGCTTCATATCATACCAGAGGGCATTCTGCTTGCTATGGAAAATCTC
>JAYEKN010000225.1 GCA_034661015.1 Candidatus Cloacimonadota bacterium | reverse complement strand
AGCGGACATTTTGTCCCATGTCGTTATCTGAAGCAGACTGCAACAGAGAAATTCGTGAAAGATGTTCAATATGCCAGACCAGCAGATATAAGAAATAATATCTTTTTTGAAAATGATTTTGCAAATAACAGGATCTGTGGCATTTTTAAAAAACAGCCCTGTATTGTCATTTGATATTTTGTTATTCATGGGAAGAAAAAAATTTATGTCAACAGCTTTTTCAAGGGTGATATGATATGATTCGATTTGAACTGAAACCTCACCCCGGCAAACGAAATCAGATTTCCCAAAGTCGTCACATGAATAGCTTTGATTTTAACAGGAAAGCCATTTCCTTTTAAACGGTATTCAATAAAGCTATTGATTCCTGAATAGATTTCAGGTTTCAGTTCCTTTACCCAATATGTAATAAATCATCCTCGTTTCCAAAAAAACCTGTTTTATCTGAATATGTTTTTATGACATTGAAATTGCCTGTAAATTCCAGTGACTTCAATTTTTGATTCGCCTTTTCAATTCCTTTGGCCATACCGTAATAAAAAAGAAAACGAAGCTCACATCTCTTGAGCAAATCAAGATCAGACAAAGAAAGCCCCCCCCTCATGTTGTAAGAAAGAGCATCTTTTGACCCTGATGCAACCGTTAAATGCTGTCCGCACCATGATTCCATAATTTTTGATATCTGACCACCGCTGTTCAAAAAATCATCAATAAAGACAATTACAGGTTTGCTCTCCTGTTTGTCTTTAATTACTTGCAAAAGATATGAAAGATTTGGAGCAAATTGGGGATTATTATTTAGCTGCCGCATTATGCGTGCTGAACTTTCAGTTTCTGCTCCCAGGCAGGTATAAAAGACCCTTTTTTCGGATAAATTAAAAATTTTTTTTGAAAATTAAGACATTCATTTAAGATTTCATCATCAGGAATAAATTCAATCTTATCAAGAATGCTAATCAAGAGAGATGGGTCATTTACCAACAAATTGAAATTATTGATCCAGAGATTTATTCTATTTTTTGCTTTCTCGAATCCAAGCTTGCAGCCACCAATTTGAAAATTCTCTATTTTTTTTAATTCCGGGGACACCATACTTAATTATTGACAAATATCACTATTTTTGGTTTATTTTGTTTATGGCACGAATAGCAAGAGCAGTAGCTCCGGGTTTACCCCATCATATCATACAGCACGGCAATAGATGTCAGCAGACATTTTTTTGTGAAGATGATTATGCTGAATACCTGAGTTTAATATCTGAATGCTGCATGAAACATAATGTTGAATGCTGGGCATATTGTCTTATGCCAAATCATGTCCATCTTCAAAGTATGGTGTCCCCGGAATTCAATGATTACAGTCGTTTAAAAGGACTTTCATATAAATGTTAATCATGTACGAATAGCCTTCAATTTTTTTATAGAGATAAATTCTGCTTCACCATTTTTGATCTTTTTTTTCTCTCTTCTATGATTTTCTCATGCCACGCTGGTGTGTCTATCTCACCGTCTTCATACAAAAGTGAATCCCAAATAGCCTCCATGGTTTGAATACGTTCTATTGTACTCATTTTCTTGATTGCAATCGTATCCATTTTTCACCTCGTTTATTAAGTTTATGAAACAGCAAATCTCTTTGTATCAGGTTTGTTTCCAGTCCCTGAAAATTCAACTGCACCAACACAGGATTTGCACAGAGAATAATATCTCACAGTATCTTCTGAATGATCAATGACATCTTCAAGTCTGGATTTCATTTTCAAAAATCTGTACTCTGTCATATTTGCACATTCAAATACTGATTTCTGCACTCTTACCCCATATCCCTTTAAAATTTTGACAGCTCTGTATCTTGCCCTGTCATCAACTATATCAAAGCATACAAGCAAAAACAAAACAAACTCCTTTAAGCTGTAAGCATTTAGAAATCAAGATCCATATTTTCTGAACATCTGATGGTATCCTATTCAAATTTAGGGGTAAACGCCGTTTAATCTCAAAAATCAAATTTTGAGCATTAATAAAAACAGTAGGTTATAATAATATTCATTGATATCATAAAATTTTACCCCGGAATTTGAA
>JAYEKN010000224.1 GCA_034661015.1 Candidatus Cloacimonadota bacterium | reverse complement strand
CGGCATTAAGTTGAAGACCCTCAGTCCTAGCGTTCAAGATTTGCCAAACTAAAATAATAGGTTTCCTAAGCCCTTGTAAAAATGTATTTTTGGTTTCAGAAAAACGACGTGTACAATTATTACAAATTAATAAATTACGAAGGCCGAAACTCAACGTTTTGTATTGAAAATCGGTTTTAATATCCAATGATGAACAATTAGGGCATATAGTAGTAAAAATATCCATGTAATCTACCTCCAGGAAAATGTGGTTTAAATTATGGTAGATTACGATAATCTAATATTGCAGGTCTGTCTAGTGTAATAATCTCCTGTTATTTCAAGTAGTTATACCTGTCAATTAAAATGAGGAACATTTCAGAGTTCTTAAAATTCACTTTGGAGCATGATTTCAGCGCCAACAATGTATAAAATCAAGGACAAAATTCTTGCCCAAAATAGGTGAAGAAGGCAAACCGTAACAATCCTGGAATACTCCCCAATTAAACTGAACCAGTGCCTAATGAGTAACGTTGGGAATAACTTATGAAAACTATGGTTTCCATTATATCTTGTCTTTAAGTTCGTCGTCCAAGGAATTAAGCATCTCGTAAATATTATTTATTGATGAAGCGATTGTTGCACCATCTCGGCAATGCTTATGATGCGGGAAAGAAGTTATTGCTCTGTGATGAGGGGCATTATCCCAGCGGGCTATGAATTTGCTATCCGGTGTTTGGAGTTGATACCTGTACTTAATTGCTATAGGTTTTTTATGATTGATGATAACATATTCAGCCACATGGAGTTCAAGGCCGCCATGTAAATAGAGAGTTCCTCGAATGTAACCTTCTTTTTCTCCAATCTCTCGAAATGAAACTTCTTCATTCCGAACCCACGCATTATCATTTATTGCTTCCAGAAAGAACGAAAAATAGTCAGTTATTCGTTCCATGATATTTCGCTTAGTATCTGATATTTTTTTCCCCAAAGCTTCTTTCCGCGAATAGAAGCATACCAATCAAACCATTGCAGATCGTCTCCTAACTCCCCTGAATCGAATTTATTTAAAAAGAATTCGGAATCCATTTCATACTTTTTTTCAAATTCTTTGCACTCGCTTTCAAATTTCAGGAATCGGGCATAAGAAAAATTGATATGGTCTTGCAAGGCCTCCAGTATGATTGGTTTTGTATCAGCAATACCATGTTTTGTTTTTAATAATAACGTTGTACCCATATCTAATACCCTCGTGATTAAATCAAAAAAACTTCACATTATGTATATAAAATAATTTATCATAGTGGCAAACAGAAAACAATCTATTCATTTATGTATAAGGAAATTACAAAGAAAAATCCAGCATAAAAGCTTGAATTATGAATTAAAGAGGCTTTTAAGCCACCCATTACCTCGCTTTTCTGTTTTTGAACTTAACGCCGAAAAGATAAATTTTTCATAATTACTAAAGAATTTATAGAGAATTGACATTTATCAAAGGCATGACAAACGTATCCTGGTCAAGAAGATATAATTTTATACCTGGATAGATAATAAGTGAGCGTTCACGGAACGCTGAAATTAGATAATAGAAATTGGAAATTTGGTTTTTATGATTTGTAAGTGTTTACAGTTGTTGGTTCACAGTCACGGTTTTCCCAGTGAACTATACGACGAGTAAAACATTTTGGATATTGATTTCAATTCTTGAATTAATTCTTTTAAATCTTCAAAAGGTGCCCTCATAATTCTCTTATGCTTTTTGTCTTTTTCAACCGTGAACTTTGAACTTGTGAACGCATATGATCCTGTTTTGCAATTTTAATCGAATTTGTCATACGGGGCGCATAATTGCATTTAAATTCAAATCAGAAACGTTTTCCATTTTTAAACAGCAGCAGGTCAAGTTCAGCACCACCGAGGGTGCCCCAGCGGACAATACAGTATCAAAAACTTGAATTGTGAATTAAAAAGTCTTTTCAACCACTCATTCCCCCACATTTTTATCCGTAAACTCAACGCCGAAAAAATAAATATTTTGTAGCCGTTCACGGCTTGAAACTTGAAATTGGAAAGTAGAAATTGGGAAGAACAGCGCAAAACATGAAGG
>JAYEKN010000223.1:8716-10634 GCA_034661015.1 Candidatus Cloacimonadota bacterium | reverse complement strand
AAATATTTCCAATTTTATAAAGCATCGTAGATGCGAGATTTTAATCGAAAATCATTTTTTTTCACATCTTTGAGTTTACGCACTAATCATTTCCCTTACATTAGCATCAAAAATCTGGGCTGAGAATTTTGTGATGACTGTATCTTTCATTTTCCAAGAGTTTGTTGGCAATCCCGCTTTCAGGCATGTATGTTCCAAAAAAGTTTTCTTATCCCATCCTTGCTCTTCCGGAACTTGGGGAAGCAAAAGTCCCTGCCGAAAGCCTCTCTTGATAATTATTCCATCCCGTCCCACTTTAATTTCATCAATATTGTTAACAACTTCGAGAGGAGTAAGTACAGAAATTTCAATATTCAATTGCTCAAACTCATCCTTAATAAGTGGTGGAAAACGAGGGTCTTCGAAACCAGCTGCAATTGCCATCTTTTGAATTGTGTCCAAAAGAGGTGCCACTCCTATGATATATCCAATGCAACCCCGTAACCTTCCCTCAATGTGTAACGTTACAAAAGCACCGCGATTACTTTTGAAAATTTCATTGTCGTAATCATAATCAGGCAAAGGTTCATTTTCTAATTTGGATTGAATTGTTTCCATTGCTACGTGGAGTAGTATTTTTTTTTCTTTTTCCGTCAAACCCAAGTCTATACTTGATTTTTTTGTCATTTAGCCGCCTTATTTAGAGTCTGTCCGTAAAGTAGCCTTTTCGAGAAGTCACGGACCATTCCGTGACGAATTGAAAAAATTATCTATTAAGTTAAGTAGCGTTATAATTGTAAGTTGGAAAAACTTAAGTCAATCCGCCAGCTGGCGGATTAACTCAAGATTTTCCTTTACGGACAGACACTATTTATGTTAAATATTTATTCACTTATTTCAGACTTCAAAAAAATCTTATAAAATTGCTGAAATTTTGGACACATTGTGAACAACATTTCAATTTTTTTTCTAACGAGGTTTGTTATTCGCACGAAATTTTATCACTTTTCTATACCATCAACGAATGTTTATGGAGTTGAAGCAGTTTTACATTTTCTTTTTTGAATGTCTCTATTCATACAGAACAGCAGACACGTATCCCACAACCCGACTATTATCGTCAATTATTTTTCCTGAATGTGTATAATCGAGAATATCAATCTTATTTATTCCATATTTTTCCGCTAACACAAGTCCGGTTTCAACACAACCGAATCCGCAGGCTTCTCCATCACCGGATTGAATGAGTTTATCAAGTTTTTGAAGATTCATTTCCTCAATAGATTTGATCAGACGACGATCTAATTTCTCAGCTGTTTGTGCAGAATGGAAATGAGATAGATCCGTGCTGAAAACGAAAAGCACCTTTTTGTCATAACCGGAAAGAATATTTTGGATTATTGTTGCAAGTTTTTCTGCTGTACGTAATGATTGATCTCGGATTAGGATGGGAACCAATTGAAATTCATCCAAAACGGTTTGCAAAAACGGAAGTTGGGTTTCGAGAGAATTTTCAGGTCGTATTCCGAATTTTATATCTCCAATATCTTCCACTTCAAAAAGTAAATCTATAATGTTTTGCTCAATAGGAATCAATCCGAGAGGAGTTTTGTAATAATCATAATCGTAAATACCGATAGGAGAGGAAATAAAACTATGGGAAGGAGCTATCACAAATACGGTGTCATATTTTTTATCCCTAATACAATTAAATGCGCAAGCTGCTGTCCGACCCGAAAAAGGATAACCCGCATGCGGAGAAATAATCCCAAAAACGTTTCCATAATCTTTGTTAGGTTTCGCATTTTCAAGATAATTTTCTATATTTTTTGTAAGGGCGTCTGCATTTGCCGGGTAAAACTGACCGGCTACCATCGGCTTTTTAATTCTATCCATAATTCCTCCGAATATCTAATTATTTTATATTAAAATTAAGATT
>JAYEKN010000223.1:0-8616 GCA_034661015.1 Candidatus Cloacimonadota bacterium | reverse complement strand
ATAATTTTCTATATTTTTTGTAAGGGCGTCTGCATTTGCCGGGTAAAACTGACCGGCTACCATCGGCTTTTTAATTCTATCCATAATTCCTCCGAATATCTAATTATTTTATATTAAAATTAAGATTATTTATATTCTATCACAAAAGAGAATTCAAATAAGTTTGTCAAATTTTGTAAGAAAATTATTATACTAGAATTTGATTAACTGATTTCCTTGACAATATTTTTAGAATATAAAATTGTGTTGGTCAAAATAAATTCATCTAAGAAAGGAAATAAAAATGTATAATATTGAAAAGAAAAGTTATGGATATAAGCTCACTTTCGAGGGTTTTATTCAGGCAGAAGAAATGAAGAACTGGGCAGCTGAATGCCAAAAAAAATTGATCGGGCACTCCGGATCATTTGGTGTTTTTGTTGACATGAGAAAATTAAAACCTTTACCAAAAGATGCTCAAGTGCACATGCAAAAAGGACAGAAATTATTTAAAGAAAAAGGTATGGTACGTTCAGTAGTGATATTGGACAATGCCACAACAAAATTTCAGTTTAAGAGAATTGGAAAAGAAACAGGTATTTACAAATGGGAACGTTATATTGATGCTACAGAACTCAATTGGAAACAAAAAGGAATTAGTTGGATAAAAGATGGTGTTGATCCTGACAAATAAATTCAATTTCATCCCGAAAATATTTGAGAGTCTTCCCTTGGAAGGCTCTTTTTTTTTGATAATTTAAACTTCATTTTATTGTTGCTGATTTTTAAGGACTTAAGAATTTCCCGATAAAAACTAATAATCTACCTTAGCCAAAAATAGACCTATTTTTCAAATAATTGGCAAAAAAAAGCGACCACAAAAGGTCGCTTTAAAAGTGGTGACCCCAAGGAGAATCGAACTCCTGTTCCAAGGATGAAAACCTTGTGTCCTAACCGTTAGACTATGGGGCCACAAAAAAATGGTGAGCCAGGAAGGATTCGAACCTTCGACTCTCGCCTTAAAAGGGCGATACTCTACCGCTGAGTTACTAGCCCAAAATACAGAACTGGATTGAAATAATTAATGTTCTAAATATTTCAAATGCAATCTGCAATTTGTCGTCCTTAATTTTATTCGGTGCTTTCTTTGTCAAATGTTTTAAAAAGAAAATTCCTCTAACCATTTCTTGACAATAAAAATCAAGATTGAGATATTTTCCTTATTAAAAATAAAAATTTACACAACACATAAATATATTAAAATAAGGTTGAAAGGAATAAATCTATGCCCAATATGATCACTAAATTCACTAAAATTATGATGGATGCAAAATTAGATGATACCCCAATTCGAGCATTTTTACAATATTATAAATTGCTTAGCAAAGGGGCAACCGGCAAAGTTTCTGAGAATGACATTACCCCCCCCGACCAAAAGCAGATCAAGGATTATAGAACGCTAACTATCCCTTCATATTTACCATATAAAAAACTTGCTGTAATCAAACTGAACGGTGGTTTGGGCACGAGCATGGGATTAAAAAAGGTAAAATCTTTATTGCCTGCAAAAAATGGTTTAACTTTTTTGGATATCATTGTCGCGCAAATACTTCATCTGCGAGCAGAAAAAAAGGAAAATATTCCCCTACTTCTTATGGACAGTTTTAATACGCGGAAGGACACTCTTGATTTTCTAAAAAAATACCCCTCAATCAAATTAGCAAATATTCCCTTAGATTTTATCCAAAATAAATTTCCTAAAATCAAGCAAAGTGATCTTTCCCCTCTAAAATTGGATGATGATAATATGAACTGGAATCCACCGGGGCATGGTGAAATTTATATGGTAATGCAAATTACAGGGATATTGGACAAACTTCTGGATAATGGAATCGAATATGCTTTTATTTCAAACTCCGATAATCTCGGAGCGGTTGTGAATGAAAAAATATTCGGTTATTTTGCAAACAATGATATTCCGTTTCTTATGGAAGTTTGCGAAAGAACAGAGATGGATAATAAAGGTGGGCATATTGCTCAAACAAAAGACGGTCAATTAATTTTACGTGAAATCGCCCAATGTCCAGAGGATGAAATCCACCTTTTTCAGGATATAAATTTATACAAATACTTTAATACGAATAACCTTTGGGTGAATTTAAAATATTTGAAAAAAGAATTGCAAAATTACAATAATTTACTCCCTCTTTCCTTGATCATTAATCCCAAAGAAATTGAGGGAAACAAGGTTTATCAGATTGAAAGTGCAATGGGTTCTGCTATTAGTGTTTTCGAAGGCTCAAAAGCCATTGCTGTTCCGAGGAACCGTCTGGTTCCCGTAAAGAAAACAAATGACCTTTTACTCGTTTGGAGTGATGCGTATAAATTGCGCAAGGATTACCAAATCATGCTGGAAAATGATTCAGGGATAAGACCGGAAATAAATCTTGATGATCGATTTTACAAAACTATAGATAAATTGAATTCGCATTGTAAAAAAGGTATTCCCTCACTAAAAAAATGTACTTCTCTGATAGTTGAAGAGGATGTTCGCTTTGGAAACAATGTAAAAATCATTGGAGATGTAAGAATTTCCCATAAAATGAAATTGGAAAACATAACTCTCGAAAATGAAAGTATCTAAGAAACGGAAAACGGAAAACGGAAAACGGAAAACGGAAAACGGAAAACGGAAAACGGAAAACGGAAAACGGGAAACGGAAAAAAATCCGTAATCCGTTTTTCCAAAACGGCCTTTGCGCGTGATAACCAATAACAGAAAAAAATGTCCGCGAATTGCACGAAAACGGAAAAGGAGAAACCATGAAAGAAGCATTATTTTATAAAAAACTGGAAGATAACAAAGTCCAGTGCCAACTTTGCCCGCAAAATTGCATAATCTCAGAAGGCAAAAGTGGTCTTTGTTTTGGACGAACTAACATTGATGGAAAACTCATTGCAGAAAATTATGGAAAAACTATTTCAATTTCACTCGATCCAATTGAGAAAAAGCCCCTTTATCATTTTTATCCAGGTACAGATATTTTATCAATCGGTCCAAACGGTTGCAACCTCAGATGTCAATTTTGCCAAAACTATCAAATATCACAAAAAAGAAGTCATACAAAATCAATCCAACCCGAAGAAATTGTCCGATATTGCGAAAAGGTCAATTCTATCGGGATAGCATTTACCTACACCGAGCCTCTCGTCTGGTATGAATTCATCCTTGATTCGGCAAAGTTGCTCAGGAAGCAGAATAAAAAAGTAGTGCTCATTACCAATGGAACGATTAACGAAGAACCGCTCCTAAAATTATTGCCTTTTGTTGATGCGATGAATATTGATTTGAAAGCAATGTCAGAAGAATTTTATAAAAAATATTGTAGCGGATTTTTGGAAACCGTTAAAGCAACCATTAAAGTAGCATCACAGATTACTCATGTTGAAATTACTTATTTGCTTATTCCTGATTTGAATGATTCTGAAGAAGAAATTCATAAACTTGTGGATTTTATCGCAGAATTAGATAAAAAAATCCCGCTGCATTTTTCTCGTTATTTTCCCAGATACAAATTACAAAAGCCGATCACTTCAGAAAAAACAATGAAAATTGCTTATAAGATTGCCAAAGAAAAATTGGATTACGTTTACGTGGGTAATATTTTCATATCCGGTACTGCAAATACGCATTGCCCTCAATGTGGAGAATCTTTAATAGAACGCTCCGGATATGATGTGTTTGTTAGAAATATCACCCAAAACAACTGCTGTAAAAAATGCGGTTACAAAATCAAGGGAGTTCACCTTTTTGCCTAAAAAATTTTTAAAACGCCTGACAAAAGCCGATATTGGATTAGTGATAACTTTAGTCCTTCTCACAATAGGCTCATCTGTTTCTTTTCTTAAAAAAAATACGAATAATTTTGACTATGCAGAATGTAGAATTGATGGAAAATTGGTAAAAAAAATAGATTTGCATAAAAACTGTGAAGTAAATTTGAATAACGGAATGATATTGGAGGTTAATGATAATCGCATCAGAGTGATAAAATCTGATTGTAAAAAACAAATTTGTATCAAACAAGGTTGGATAAAAACTACTAACGATATTATCGTCTGTGTGCCTAATCGCACAATTATTTATCTAAAAAACAGCAAAAACAAGAATTCGGATTTGGATTATATATCAAAATAAATATTATGAGGCATAAACTAACCTTAACCTTAGCAGCATTTTCAATTTTAGCGACTCTCTGTTTTATTCTGGAAAATTTTTTACCAAAACCTTTGCCGTTTTTCAGAATTGGACTTGCAAATGTTTTTGTTTTATTGATTTTATTTCAGTTGGGTTTTCGGGCTGCCTTGGTTATTACTATTTCGAAAGTTTTTCTCGGAAGCCTTTTCTCCGGATTGATTTTCACCCCTATTTTGATTTTTTCCCTATTGAGTAGTCTAATTAGTTTGATCGCAATGTATCTCGCAATCCACTCAAAATTCAAATTTAGTCTGATTGGAATTAGTATTTCGGGGGCGGTTTTCCACAATCTTTGCCAATTGCTTATCGCATATTTTATTTTTATTAGAAATACTAAAATATTTTCACTAATCCCGCTTCTATTGATTTTGGCACTGATCGGCGGTGGAATTACCGGAATCTTCGCTACTTTACTGGACAAGAAAATGAATTTGAAAGAAATCCTGCAAAAAAATATCTAAATTTATTTACGCTGGATTAATCCTCTAAACCGAAAATTTTGGAGAAATATTCACTAATATTTTAAAGGAAATAAATGAAAAAAATTACATTTTGGAAAGTATTCTTCGCTGTTTGCTGCCTGTTTCTTTTCTTTATCGGGATTTTGTTTGCTCTCTTACAAAATTTGAGCAAAGAAATTCCCCCTATTTCAGAACTTCTTCAATATGAGATGAAAAACGGAACGAAAGTTTATGACAATGATGGTAATCTTGTAAAAATCTTTGCAAGTGAATATCGAAAAAATATTAGATTTTCCGATATGCCGGATACTCTTATTAATGCATTTGTGGCTATCGAAGACGATAGTTTTTTTGAGCATAATGGTATTGATGTCATCCGCCTGATCAAACTGGTAGTGATGAACGTTTTTACACTCAAAAAGACCAAAGGCACAAGCACGATAACTCAGCAATTGGCACGGGATATGTTTCTGAATAGAGACCAAACTTACACAAGAAAAATTAAGGAAATGATGCTGGCTTTTCAAATTGAGCGGACTTTTTCCAAAAATCAGATTCTGGAAATGTATCTGAACAAAACTTATCTTGGTGGCGGTAATTACGGGGTTGAATCCGCAGCAGAGAATTATTTTGGCAAACCGGCAAATGAATTGAATTTGGCAGAATGTGCTGTTCTTGCTCGCTTACCTCAAGCCCCGTCTTATTTGAATCCCAGAATGAATTATGAAGTTTCCATCAAAAGAAGCAAACAAGTTCTAAACAGAATGTATGAACTTGGATACATCAACAGACAATCTTATTACAAGGCTTATGAAGACTCGGTCAAATTAGCCAGCAAGAAGAAAGAAAAAGATTCCGCTGATTATTATCTCGAATATATTCGTAAATACATCGAAAACAAATACGGAACATCCCAACTTTATAATGGAGGATTAAGCGTCTATACGCCTATGGACTACGATTTAACTTGCTATGCCGATTCTATGCTAAATAATCATATTAAAAAATTCGAAAATAAGATGGATTACGATATAAAATATGAGGATTTTCCCCCTGACACGGTTGATTTCGATACAAAATATATCCAAGGTGGAATTTTTGCAATTAATCCTAATAACGGTTATGTAACAGTGATGATCGGAGGACGTAATTTTAATCACAGCAAATTCAACCGAATGATGCAAGAACCGGGCAGACAGCCGGGCTCGGCTTTTAAACCTTTTTTATATACAGCCGCTATGGCAAACGGTTTTACCCCTGCAACCATGATAAACGATCTGCCGGTTGTCTTTATGCAGAGCGATACTGCCTTTTGGAAACCGATGAATTATTCTGAAAAAAATTACGGATTAACCTCGCTTCGCACCGCTCTTCAACATTCGAGAAATATTCCGGCTGTGCAAATAATCAATAATATTTCTCCGTATGAAGTCATAAAGTACGCCCGAAGATGTGGAATAGACAGTTACCTGCCCCCATACCTTTCGCTTGCTTTGGGAACTTGTGTAGTAAAACCTTCAAAATTGATTACAGCATATTCTGTTTTTGCAAATGGTGGAAATAGGATCGAACCAATCTATATAAAACGGATTGAAAACAAAACCGGCGAAATTTTGGAGCAGAATTTCCCAAAATCTTCCAGAGTGATCAGTGAGAAATTGGCATATATGACAAACAGTCTGATGCAATCCGTAGTAAATGGCGGAACAGCTGCCGGAATCCGCTGGCGTGGATTTTATCTTCCCGCAGGTGGAAAAACCGGGACTACGGATAATTTTCAGGATGCCTGGTGTATTGCTTTTACCAGACGATTGGTTCTCGGAATTTGGGTTGGTTTTGATGACAATATAACTTTGGGAAAAGGACAAGCCGGAGCTTATGTGGCTGTTCCTCCTTGGCCCTACATTATGAATAGGGCGGTAGCAAACAGTTCCCCTAAAGATTCTACAGGAAAGGCAATTGTGGATAAAGAACTTTATGAATTTCCCAGACCACAGGGAATTATTGAGAAAAAAATCAGTAAATCCACCGGCTTACTTGCAAAGAAATTCGACAGTGATGCTTTTACAGAAATTTTTATTGCCGGAACTGAGCCGACCATTCTCTCGGATAGCCTCGGCTATAATTTCGAACCGCTTGGTTATCAGGATTTGGAACTTGATACTCTGTTTATTTACATGGATAAGAAGGATTGAACCAGGTGCGACCCGGACGTAACTCCACCCGCTCAATTGTGTGTTTGTAATTAGAAATAAGAACCTCCTCCGAGCACTTCGGGGCGAACCGCGTCAGCCGATGAACATCTACAACCGACTATACGAAAATGCTATTTGATTTAATTAGAGTCTGTCCGTAAAGTATAGATTGGACGCAGATTAGCGCTGAAAAAAAATGATTTACGCAGATAAAAAATTTAATTACAAAAAGAGTAGTATCCCCGTTGAATGCTTTGTGTTGTATTATTCAACAGGGGTTTATCTGCCGAATCAGTGCTTGCCCTGTGGAAGTTTTTGCATTTATATTCCACTTGGGGTTTATCTGCGTCGAATCACATTAGGAGAATCATTGCAAAAATGCGATTTTACAGATGGACACTAATTAATTTGTTACTTTATAATATGTTTGTTTTTCCTTTGTGTCCTTTGTGTCCTTTGTGGTAAATAATTTTTAAAATGAATATTTTAATCCTCGTTATCACTCTTTTATTTTTGTATTATTTGAAATATGCCTTTCTTATAACAAAAGGTTTGAAAAGGAAATATTTGAATCCGAATGTCAACACTCCTTTTGTTTCGGTAGTTGTGGCAGCGAGAAATGAACAAGAAAATATTTCCAATTTGCTCACTTGCTTAGTAAATCAGGATTATCCTCAAGATAAATATGAGATCGTTGTTTCGGATGATCAATCCATAGACAGAACCGGTGAAATTATAAAAAGATTTTCGGGAAAATTTGATAATATAAAATTGGTTTCAGTTCAGGTTTCGGGCAATGTAGCTTCTCGTAAGAAAAATGCACTGTCGGCTGGATTAGCAGAAGCTAAGGGAGAAATTATTCTCACAACAGATGCCGATTGTGTGGTAAAATCCACTTGGATATCCGGAATGATTCGTTATTTCGTAAGAGGGGTTGGAATGGTTTCCGGTTTATCGCTTCCCCAAATTAATTTTGCGCATTCTAACATTGTGGAAAAATATGAATATTTTGATATGACTGCTTTGTTTTCTGCTGCCGCGGGTGTGATAGGTATTGATAAGGCTTTTTCTTGTAGCGGACAGAATCTGGCTTATACGAAGGAAGCATATAATAAAATCGGTGGCTATGGATCAATCATGGAATATGAATCCGGTGACGATATTCTTCTGATGCAGTTAATTCGAAAAGCAGGATACAAAATCAATTTTGCTTTTGGAAAAACGAGCTATAACGGAACAAAGTCAGAAAAGAATTTATTCAAATTTCTAAACCAACGCATCAGATGGGCTTCCAACGAAAATCCACAAAGTTTTCTCAATCGGGAATTTCTCCTTTATTTAATTGATGTTTTCCTGTTGAATATATTAATAATCGCAGCAATATTTATTAATCCATTAATTTTTTTCAGTTCATTTATTTTAAAATCAATTGCCGATTTTTGGGTTATCAAAGCAGGTTTTAAACGATTCGATCTATCAAAAAAGCACCTGTGGTTTTTCCCTGTTTGGGCAATTTTGCAACCGATATATATTTTTATTACCGGATTGGGTGGAAAACTAAAAATTTATCAGTGGAAAAAATAGTGGGTGTTTCCTCAATTCGGCACGGAATCAGGCTTCGTTACACTATGCCCAGACAGGTTGGTCCGTGCCGACTCTCAGGACAAAAAAACGGAATGGTCCGTGCCGACTCTCAGGATAGAAAGTGGTGTCACGGACCATT
>JAYEKN010000222.1 GCA_034661015.1 Candidatus Cloacimonadota bacterium | reverse complement strand
ACAATCTTAGATAACTTGCTGTATTGTTTATGCAATCCCTGCTTTCAGCCACTTGCGCCAATAAGGACATATATTCAATGGGTTAGGCAAACTCGCAACATAAGGGTCAAGTCTCATTTTGACCTTATTGGGAAAGCGGGACGCTCTTTTAAAATTTTATATCTCGATTAATCTGTACAATAATGGCGTTTTTGCCTATGAGCTCTACATCCGGTACGGTAATGAAACTCCACTAATGCGGTATTGAAGTGAGGAAATGCAATACTTTTCACTGTAAAACCTTTTAAATAACAGCAAGATATTGTTTCAATTGAATTATTAAAGAGCGTCCCGCTTTACGTTAAATTTCTTGTTAATAAAATTCATATCAAAATCATCAGGATCAAATTCCCCGCCAACCCATTCGAGCATAGATTCATGTTCTTCATGTTTTGGATCTTGAATTGCATCCAAAAAATCGGAGTATCCCCAAATACCCCCGCAGTCCTCTGGAGGACATGCCTTTTTCCCTTTAATAATTGCAGGTGATTCAGAAAAATCTAAAGAATGAACTTTTTCGAGAACGATTTTGTGCTCCCATCCATCACCGAAATCATATTCATAAGCAAAATTTTCTTTTGGATTAGAAATTATGTCTTGTAAAAAAACCTTACGTTCATCTGTTACATCAAAATCAAAATCCGTGTCTGGAATTCCAATATAAGAGCTTCCAACTCTATATTGATGTAAATGGTAATTAGACCATCCCATTGCTACCTGCAAAACGGAATGTAATTGATCTAATCTGATATTGTCTTTAACAATCAATCTTCTCCATATTGGAGGCTTGCTTCCAACCAATGTAACTTTGATTTGGTACAACGATTTTGGTTTTTTATTCATTTTTGTCACTGTGTTACCTCCATGTTGAATATGATTGCCAACGTAAAGCTGAGTGGCTGGGCAACGATAACCGAAAAACTGTGATAAAGGTAAAAACTACCGAGCAAATACTGCCCTTCAAAAGCGGCACGGCTTTGCCCAGTCCATCTCAAGCGTCTTGTTCGCATTTTTCATATAGTGTTTCAGGAGCAATATCTATCTCATCTCCCCAGATTATAGTTCCCAAGTCCTTACTGACAGTAAAATTTTTAAAAAAATTAATATCTTTGAACTTGTCAAATACTCCGCCTTTAGATAAATATTCCGAAAAATCAATAACTCCTTTCTTGTTATCCTCAAACACAACCTCTAAGCGATAATCATTTAACATTTTTGCAGTAATAACATCACAAAGCATGATAACCTCCTTTATTTCAATGGTTCAATTTTAAAAGGTGGTTGATTATTTTTTGCCAATTCCCAAACTTCTACGAGTTCTTTTTTGTGTAAAGCTGCCCATTCTATAACCAAACCAAGAGCTCTTGGAGAAATCTCCCCATCAAGAATTTTTAATGTTTGAATTTCTATTGATACCTTTTGACCTCCATACCTTGCATGAAAATGCGGTGGATTATGGTCATCATAATAAATAGCGATTATTATTCCAAAAAATCTGCTTATTTCTGGCATTGTTTTTTTCCTTAATATTATAACAGATTGTCTATATTTTTCAATTATGCGAACAGTTAGAATAGACAGTTAGAATAGGTGGAAAACTTTCCATGTATTGCTTATATAGCATGGAAAAACTTCCATCTATTGTCATATTGATATGTAAAAGATGGAATAAACCCTGTTGACGTTTCCATATATTGCATAATGGCGTTGATAGCATGGAGAATTTAAAAAAATTCCGACCGGAGCCTAAAGTTACATCAATGTACGCGGGTAATTTCCCTCCATTTGGAGATACACTACATCTTAAAGGTTACTGGTGTCAAATTCATACCCATGTAACCAAATCTTAAAAGGTCCCCTCCCCTTTCATTTATAGATTTAGAAGCTTTGCGCCATGAATTATTCTCAAAATAAAAACTGTTTTTTCTACAATGCGGTAAACTATTCGATATTTTTTGTAAAATTAGATGGCGGTAGTTGGTACCGAAAAAGTTATTCTCAGGTATCAATGGGTGGCGGTCGGGAAAGTTTTCAAGTGAATAAATTTTTTTCATGACGTATCCTCTTTTTTGTTGGGAGTTAGTTTT
>JAYEKN010000221.1 GCA_034661015.1 Candidatus Cloacimonadota bacterium | reverse complement strand
GCTACTTTTCTTTTCGATCAGTTAGGGACTCAATTAGGGTTAACGGACGATTTAAAAAAGTGCTTTCCTGATACCTACAAACAGATTCTGTCAATCGTATATTATTTAATTCTAGAAGACAAGAATTGAGACTGTTCAACCATCATGCTACCTTTTCCAGTAGTTTATGTTTAATAGAATCGACAACATTGCACATTTTTAGGTTATCTTGACATAATTGTCCCAATTTGATGTTATCTAAAAAGCATTCTGCAAAATGTCTTTTGTCCAAAACAGCCTCTTTTAACCACAATGAATTCATTAGCTGAATAACATATTGTTCTGATTTCAGTCCGTATCTTCCCAAAATAACTTTTTCAATCTTACGATTCCATCGTTCTGCTGAATTTGAAGTGAGCCTTTTGGTTAGTTGGTTCCATTTTCCCAAAATACTTTTTTCTACATATTTTGAAACTTCTTCGGGAGAAATTTCCATTAATTTCTGAGCAGCTCTTTTCCTACCAAAATAGGTCATGTTATCAAAAATTCCTTTTGCTAACGCAATCATTTGCTGTTGTTTTTTATAACTGCACCGGCAGGAGTATATCTTTTTCATCAAATTCTTTAGTTTATGAAATTTACACAGTTGATGATTTACTCCGGGAAAAACTGATTTTATTGCTCCAGCAATAGCACTACTTCCGTCCGATATAATCAGTCGGGGTTTTCCATAAAGCTTGTAAAATCTGTTAAAAAAGAGCTCCCAAGTTGGTTTTTTCAAATCTGAGACTAATTGAAAATATAAAGGAAATCCTGTTTTATTATCTACTATAGAAATAACGTAATGCCACTTACCATTTATTTTTACCCATTTTTCATCGGTAGCAATTTCGCCACTCCAGCTATTTATTGAGGATAAGATTGCCCTTCCTACAAATGATAGAGTGTGAAATTTGTTATGAATAGTTGATTTACTAACACCAAGCATAATTGATAGAATTTGATAATTTAAACCAAAAGCAGTTAAAATCATCACAAGTAAATAAATTCCAAAAGTATTCATATCCTCTTGAAATCTTCGTTCCACTTTAATATCTTTTTCTTTTTGTTCTAACTTTGGAAATGTTTTCAAAATCTTCTTTCGACTGCTTTTCCCTGTTGTTTCGTCTTCTAATATTTCTTTTAGAAACCTTTCTGTGTCTGGTTTAATCTTATCTTCAGTGGTAAGTTGATCATATTTATTTTTCAATTTTAAGGCGTCTATTTGCGAAAAATAATCTCGAAAACAAGTGTAAGACATTTTGAATTTAGGGTGAGTTTCTATAAAATCTTTGTAATGTTCATTTATTTTAAGCAAAGGATTTTGTAGTATTTGCTTTTCAATCAACGGGAGAGCATCACGAAAATCTTTTTTTCTTTCGAGGTAATCTTTGAAATCACCATCATGTTGCTGAAATTCTCTATAAAAATTGTTAGAATCCTGTCTTGATTTTAATCCGAATAATGCTGATATCTTCTTAAATGTAACTAATTCTTTGCCATTTTCCTTTTTAAACAGCCTAAGAAGGACAAGCAGCATCTTTTGGTTATTTTTGGTATCTTTTACTGAAAATTTAATCGGATTATTGATTGAGACGGATAGCATACCATCTTTTTTCTCCACAACAAGGCTATCTCCTTGTGTTTGAGGCACATCGGCGAGTTTGTTTTTTGAATCTTTTATATTTTCATTTTTGATTTATTTTTGTCATCTACAAATTGTTGTCAACTATATTATTTTGCAAGCAATTAGATGAACTTTGAGTGGCTTTTTTGGCTCTCATATATTGCTGTATAGAGCATAATTCTGAAAATTAGACATTGAGAATGTTTTTGCCAAAATTGCAAAAAAAAATATGTCAATTTGAGAAAAGAAGGTATTTTTTACACAATGTGCACTAATTACCAATTCTATAAATTAGTTTGTTCTGTTGCAAGGAATTAATTTGAACAGTCTCTTTTTCAGTAAGTTAGATTGCTCGGAAACATTAATGATAAGCCTTTTGATTGCCTGTATCAGGCGCTCCACCAACAACAATATTTGGGTAATCAATATCTACTGAAGCTCCAGCAAAAGGTGTAGCAAAATTTGCAACTTCGTCCCAAACACCTTCAC
>JAYEKN010000220.1 GCA_034661015.1 Candidatus Cloacimonadota bacterium | reverse complement strand
TCGGGGATTAGATTTCTGCTTGTGGCTATTGAAAAATGGGAATGGATGTGAAAATCTGCTATAAATTTCATAATCTGCAATATTCGGGATAGAAATTCACCGTCAATTAATTTGGATTATTTTTTTTCATTGCGAAGATCAACATATTGCAGATATTTTAGACCATTCGAAAGGTAAGGTTTCCTGTTTTTTCTAAATTATCATAATCAACAATAATTCAAGAAATCTTGACAAGCAATTCGTTAAAAAAGAATCCATATAAAAAATATAAATATTAAATTTCCGGAGGAAAGATGAAAAAAGGTACAATTATTATAATTGCGATAATTGCCATTTTAATAATAATGGGAATTTCAAGATATAATTCGTTTGCAAAGATGAAAGTGGACATAGACAATTCTTGGGCAGAGATCGAAAATCAGCAGAAACGACGTTTTGATTTGATTCCCAATTATGTGGCAACTGTAAAGGGTTATGCAAAACACGAGGAAGAAGTTTTTACAAAAGTTACGAAAGCTCGTGCAAGCGTGGGCAATGCCTCATCCCGATCCGAGAAAATTGATGCGAACAATCAGCTGACCGGAGCGTTATCTCGCTTACTTATGGTGGTGGAGCGATATCCGGACCTGAAGGCAAACACGAACTTCATTCGCTTGCAGGATGAATTGGCAGGAACGGAAAACCGGCTCGCAGTTGCTCGAAGACGTTATAATGAATCCGTTAAAAATTTCAACAAACAAATTGTAACATTCCCGAACAATATTTTGGCAGGAATGTTTGGATTTTCTAAAGAACCGTTTTACGAAGTCCCTGAAACAGAAAAAGCTACTCCAAAAGTCAATTTTGATTAAATCGTTTTGATTGTATATAAAATGAACCGAATGATTTTGTGAGCATCAAAAAATTACATCGGAATTTTATCCAAGAGCATTGGGATAACAGAAGTTTAACCTCCTTTCTTCTATTACCCTTTGCTCTTTTTTATTCCCTTATTCAATATTTACGGAGGAGTTTATTTTCTGCTGGAGTTTTATCGAGTTATCAATCTAAAAGCAAAATAATTTCAGTGGGGAATCTTGGGATTGGCGGAAATGGCAAAACTCCTTTTACGATTTATCTGGCGAAATATCTACAAGCCAAAGGAAATTCCGTATCTGTTTCGCATCGTGGCTATAAAGGTGAATATGAAAATTCCATTAAGATAATATCGGATGAAAACGGAATGAAAAAAATTGCCGAAAATGCCGGAGATGAACCGCAAGTAATTGCTGAAAATTTATCGGGAATTTCTGTTATTGTCGGTAAAGATCGTACAAAAGCGATAAAATTACTCGAAGAGAAAATTCGTCCTGATTATGTTATCCTCGATGACTCATTTCAGCATCTAAAAATAAAACGAGATATTGATTTCGTTCTATTTGATGCAAAAAATCCTTTGGGTAATGGTTTCACAATTCCTGCTGGAAAATTGCGAGAACCAAAATCCACATTAAAGCATGCTGATTTTTTGGTTTTCAATAATTGTCCCGAAAATTATCAAATTCCCAAATGGGCAATAAAATATAAAAAACCAATCATAAAAACAATTTACAAATTATCTCATTTTATTGAATTCTCATCAAAAAAGAATGTGAAGCCTGAAACATTGCAAGCTCAAAAAGTGTTTTTGCTTTCCGGAATCGGTACTCCAAATTCATTTGAAAAAAGCATTGAAAATACCGGAATCATTTTTTCAGAACATTTTGTTTTTCCAGACCATTATGCCTTTGATCAAGATAAAGATATTCAACCGATCATCGAAAAAGCCATAAGACAAAATGTAGCAGTCATTATTACTACAGAAAAAGATTACGTGAAATTAAAGGATATTCTTCCTGCAAAAAATCATTTTTTATATGCGAAATTAGAAATTGAAGTTGTGGGAAATATAGCAAAAATGTTGAACACGGAGAGCACCGGGAACACAGAAAATAGATTATAGCAGAAAATCAAAAATCGTTAATCGGAGTTCGATATTAAAAAAATGAATAATGAATAATGAATATCGATTAACGAATGATGATTTTAGAAGTAAAAAAGTAATGAAAACTCGCAGAAAAAATCATAAATCAAAAATCGTTAATCGGAGTTCGGAATTCGATATTAAAGCAAATGAA
>JAYEKN010000219.1 GCA_034661015.1 Candidatus Cloacimonadota bacterium | reverse complement strand
AAAATCCGGCATTCCTTCGTCATCACAAAACAGTTGGAATTGGTCGTCGTCATTAAATATTTTGAACTGCTTTTTGTTTAATCGTATTTCTTTCATTTTTAATGTTTTACGAAGTTACATTTAACGTTAACTGGTTTGAGATGTTTTGGGGTTACGAGCTTCTATTGTTGAAGTTTTGCACAATGTTTATACGAGCTACTTTGTTTTAATTAACGCACAATGCCCAAAATTTCTTCAAACCAAATGTTAAATGTTTTATTATTATTTGTTTTTGTTTATACTATATTATAAGAACTTCAATTTTTTGCTTATCCATCCGGAAATTTCAAGTCGATTTTTCGACTGTTTTTTTGTTTATTTTTTATGTTATTTTTCATTTTTTGTTACTTTTTGACTTTTTTTATGTAAAATATTGTTGTCTTTTTACTTGTTGGACACACCACTGGCTGTCATTTTACTGTTAAGCTACATTTTTAAGATTTCTTTCTTGTTTTTCAATAATTACTTTTTTATAATATTTATGACTATGTTTCTTAATATCAAAAGGTTCTGTTCTGTCTTTTTTCTTTCGGATATCAAATAATGTGTTTACATAAGTTTTTGGTCGTGTGCAAGATATACAAAATTTAGGATTATCTTCTGATGTTTCGTATTCTTTTTCAATGGTTTCTGATAATTGTTCGTCTTGGGTTGCCTTATATTCTTGGGGTATCATGTCAAATCTGGCATAAGCTCCGTAATATCTTACTAATCTGAAATATGGCGGCGGAACGTGTTGTAAAAGCAACGGAAAAAATTTGCTGAAATGCAATCGTAATTCTTTTTCTTTTGCAGGCGATTTTTTGTCTTTCGGGTCTATGCGGTCTTTGTAATCTTTGTATTTGAAAGTAAGATATTCTCCTTCGATATTTGTGATTTTGTATTCGCTCAAACATGCTCTTTTTGAGTATCTGCCTATGTATCTAATTACTGCCGCCGGTGTATCCATCGGGTCTTCAAGATGAATTTGCCATTTGTGTTTGTGTATTTTCTTTTTGAAAAGTTGAAATTCTTTGTCCGAAAATTTATGATTTAATTCTTTGTTCTTAAATAACTTATCTAATTCATTAACATATTTTCTGCGAAATTCTTTTTTCAGGTGATTGTAATTTATATATTCTTTTTCTTTGCCTTTAAAGTCAATCAATTCGCCTGTGTCAAAGTGCATTCCGCCCCATGCAACTATCATGTGAATATGATAATGTGCATTTTTTTTCTCGCCGTAAGTATGAATTACACTTACTACTCCAATTTTTACATTGTATTTGCTTTTAAACCAGCTTTTAAAAATATCTGCTGAAATGCGTCCTAAAATATTCAGCATTTCTTTTTTATTTCTCTTTATCAATCCGTTTAAGCTGTGCGGAAGTGTGAAAACACTATGCCTATGCGGAATATCAAAAATTTTCTTTTTTAAATTATCTGCCCATTTTACGGTATCTTTCCACGAACATGTGGGGCAAAATCGGTTTTTGCAACTGTGCCTTACTTCGGAAACTTCGCCACAATCTTCACAAACATAATAATCTACGCCTAAAACTTCGGTTCGGCAAACTCGCATGGCATTAACGGCTTTGTATTGTTCGGGTTTGATAAATTCTGTCGGCGACTTGCAATAGTCGTCCCACCACATATTGAAAAAATCTGCCAAACGATATTTCTTTTCGCTTGCAAAATCTTTATAATCTTTATGCTGGTGGTGTTGGCACATATTATTTAAAATCTTGTTGTATTTCTAAGGCAATTCCGTAACCTTCGTAGGCTTGGTCGCTTAGTTCTTCTCGTTTTCCGTTTTTTACGCCAATTATCTGTTCTTTTTCTGTTACAATTATATGGTCAAATTTATTGAATAATTTTTCTACTTCTTCATTAAAATCTTCAAAATCCGGCATTCCTTCGTCATCACAAAACAGTTGGAATTGGTCGTCGTCATTAAATATTTTGAACTGCTTTTTGTTTAATCGTATTTCTTTCATTTTTAATGTTTTACGAAGTTACATTTAACGTAAACTTGCTTGTGGCGGGCATTTTTTTGTTTTTTGTGTAGCCGTAGGCGAAACAAAAAGCAAAAAAGTGGCTGACAGCAAGCAAAATGTTGTGGGCATTATATTTTTTTTCAGTTCTATCAG
>JAYEKN010000218.1 GCA_034661015.1 Candidatus Cloacimonadota bacterium | reverse complement strand
CCATTCAATCTGATAAAAACCCGGATCGAATTTTGATGAAACAATTGTTGCTAATTTTTGTCCCACAATATTATAGATGGAAATTTTTGCAAAAGCAGTTTGTTTTATGCTGAATTTGATTTTCGTTGAATTTGAAAATGGATTCGGTATGTTGCCGATAATCCGGGTTTTGGAAGGAAGTTCATTTTGGTTTATCCCATTACAGAAAACCGTTACTATATTCGAAGGGTCGGAATATCCGTTGTCGTAAATTGCCACAATATAATAAGTGTGTTCCCCACCGGTAATATCGTAATCCGTATAAGTGGTTGCAGCAGGATCATCAAGTTCGGCGATCTCTTCATCATCCCGATATATTTTAAAACCGGTAAGCGAGCGAGTTGTTTCGAGACAATCGGATTTTTCTTTTTTGTTATGAGATTTGTCAAATTCTAAATTTTCGGTTGCCGGAGAATTCCATTCAAGAATTACATCATTGCCATTTACAGTAGCGGTAAGGTTTGCGGGCGGGTTTAGGTATTCCAATTCAAAATCAAGTTCTGTAGTTTGATTCGCCAAAATTTCCACCTCATCGATTGTTATTTCTCCATAACCGGCTGCACTACAGGAAAAAGAATAAATTCCGACTTGCATTTCGAAAGTAAAGAATCCATCTGAGTCTGTTGTAGCCATTCCGCTCACATCGGCTCCTTCGATTGGTTGTCCCGAATCAATATCAGTTACGTAACCTTCTACTGTTCCGGTTGGAGCAGTTGGAGAGAAGAAATTCAAATATTCGGTCATTAATTCTGCTTTTGTATTTGTGCCATCATCCAAACCTCCGAACTCGAATGATGCTCCGATCGTTTTGTAATCAGTTGCATCATACGCAACCGCACAGTCGTAGCTAGGGGATTGGTTGCTAAAAATTGTAAATGCATCTCCATTCGGCTGAATATGATCTATCCAGTTATTGTCGCCAGAATAATTAAAACTCATGTTTTCTGTGAAAGTGCTGTTTGCTCCGAGTATGGTGCCCAGATCACCGGAACCATCGGATATGCCAGTTATATTGAACATGGAATGCACGGCAGTTGGGTCATCGTAATACCAAGTATCTCCACCTTCGAGATAAAGATTTCCACCATCAGCGAGATAATCAGCGAGTGTCTGACCTTCGCCTGAACTAAGAACATGATTGCCACTATAAATTCCGCAGCAAACAAAGATCGTTGTGTATAAATTCGGGTCCGTGGGGATTGTATTTTGATATTCGCAAGTTACACCGATATCGTTTAATACGCTTTCAATAACAGTTCCGGAGTTCTGGCTTGGGGCAAAATCAACAATTAGAGCCGGGATACTTCCGATGCAAAATTCCATCTCGAATACGTTGGTGTATGATCCGTTATTAGCGGATATTGTTAAATCTACGAGAACATTTTCACCTGTGGGAGTGCTTTCATCAGCATGAACAGTAAAAGAGCCTTCGACTGTTTGCTGGGGTTCGAGATTTCCAAAATCGAAATTAGCGGAAATTATTTCAAGATAGGGTGAAGATGTGTCAATTGAACCGGATAAAGAATTGGCAACTTCATCACCATTATTTCTTAAAGTAACGAGGATGTCTGCGGTTTCACCCGGATCAATTCTTCCGTTATTATTTCCTCCGCTGTCATCCACTTCATAATTTATCATTCCGATATAAACCCCGGATGAGTTTTCGAGAGCTCCGATTGCATCAAGGTCGAAACCTGCATTTGCAGCTGTTTGTTGTCCGTCACCGTCATCAACGATTTTGACAAATTGTGCCTCGAACATTGTTCCCATAGCAAGGTCAAATTCTGTCGTACCATTTCCCGCACCGAGAAGATTCCAAGGACCGTCAATTGTTTCGCCGGCGTAACAGTCATAACCTTCGGCTGAGGTGTCTCCTTCGTAAACAATTATATCATTTCCCGGACCATCCGCTATGGGGAATTGCATATCGAGCACAACCCAGCCGTTTTTACCGATTGAATAATTACGGTTGTCAGGAACACCGATCACACCCGGAGTATCACCCTCATCCGAATAATTATTATCAGGGATTTGTGAAGATGAAATTTTGTAAACAAATTGTCCGTCAGCAGGTTGAAGTTGAAAATCTGTTGTAGTTGAACTATTTGCAGAAACAATTATATTTTCAACCGTTTTTGTTTGATAGCCATTTGCTACGATTGTGATCGAATAAGTTCCGGGTAGAACATATTTATGAAAATCCCCGGCGTTTTTATCAGTATAAGTGGGAAAAAAATCGTCCACAAAAACAACTGCGGAAACCGGTTCGCCTGATATTGAATCTGTCACGGTTCCTTCAACTCCATAACCGGAGTATTCGATTATAGCAAGCATTGCCGGTACATTTCGGTTAAAGTACATCATAATTTGGGAAGAAGGAGGTTGTTTGCTGTAGGAGATTTCCATTGACCAACTTATCGCACCCATAGCCCCGTAGTTTGTATCTTTTGAACTTCCATTGATTGCATACATGCCAGTGCAACCTTGCCCATAATCAAGATTGGGATAAGTAGAACTGGAAGAATATACTCCTGCGAGTTGAATGATTTGGTCGTAATCTGGGCAGTGGTTAGGGCGATAACTCCACGGACAGGAGATATATTCTGTACCACTGTGATAAGTTGTATGAACGACAAATTGCCTATTGTAAGCACAATTTCGTAAGGCTTTTGATTCTGGCTGAGAATAGGCGCCGGTACTGCTACCCCAGCCGTCCCACATATAACCCCAATCACGATTCAGATCCACATTATTTGCATTTCGGCGGCTCATAGCAAAACGACCATCAGGATTAACACAATAGTAAATCCAGATTTCACGATTATCTATCAGCTCTGTAATTTCAGGATCAGAGTCATATCCCAGACAAAGAAGTCTGGCAAAACGAATGGCATTTTCCGATGCTCCTACTTCATCACCATGAATTCCACCGTCAAACATAACCTCTGCTTCATTTTCATCGAGTTCGGGATTGTCCGAAATTTTTAAGGCACCAAGTTCTCTTCCTTGTATGCTTTCGCCAAAAACAAATTTTTGGCAAATTTCCGGAAAATTTGTGGAAAGACTATCGGCAATATCAACGATTTCAGCAAAAGTGTAATACCCGGGAGGAACATCTTGTAACCAATAATTTTCGTAATATTTATTCAAGTCCTCTTTTAAAACCGTGTATTTCAGATTGGAAGACTTGATTTTTTCCAGTTCATGCGGGATCACATACATTAGAGCATATCCGGTTGGATATACATCTCCGTCCAATTTTAAGGAATGGAGTTTTTCGTAATCAGCGCTACTTTGAAGTGTTACCTTCACCTCCATCTCACCGCTTCTCCAAGCAAATGCAGGGATGAAAGCGACAATTGTAAACATTAAAATTAAAATAAAAATTTTCATTTTCATTAGTATCTCCATAATATTATTTTTTCATCCAGATGTTTGAGAAGCGGAAATAGTGTCAATGAATTTTAGAATATTTTGCGTATCTTCATCGAATTAATACACCCGAAAGGATTCGTGTCCCATCTTATTTTTCACACCCACAGGGATTCCTGCTCTACAGTTAAAAGAGAAGCATTAGTAAGAAAATCCACAATTTAGTTGACATAAAGAAGCACCATTGTAGATTTTACCAAAAATTTCCTCGGAGGAAAATTAGTGGTAACAATAAAAGTTAGACCAAAAGAAAATTTCGAAGATGCTTTCCGTCGTTTTAACAGGAAAGTGCAACAGGCTCGTGTTTTATCTGATATAAAGAATCATAGGTTTTACGAAAAACCAAGCGACAAAAGAAGACGAGAATTAAAAGCCAAAATGCGTAAATTAAAAAGAGGTAGAAGATAGCACTCTTTTTTTTATAAATCTTTGATCAATCGTAACCGTCCTATATTGAATGTCTTTAACGGATTTAAAATATCAGGACGGTTTTTGCATGTGTTAACAGAGATCGAATGTAAAATGTAATTTGGTAGAGTTATTGAAAATGAGATTGGATAAATTAGAACTAGAATCTATAAACAAAGCTATTGAAAATGTAAATGGTGAAGTTTACTTATTTGGTTCAAGGATTAATGATACTAAAAAGGGTGGAGATATTGATATATTAATATTTTCATCTGAAAATGCCTACAAACTTTCGCAAAAAGTTTCCGTAAAATTTTTTATGGAATGTGAGGAAAAAATTGATGTGGTTGTAATGAACAAAACTAAACTTACAAAAGAGCAAAAAGCATTTTTGAATGTCATTAAAATGGAAAAATTGAAATGAAAAAAGATCAAAAGATTATCACAAAAACGGCATTATACAAAGCAATTAGTGCGATTAATTTAGTAGAGGCGTCACTTGAATATATTAAACCCTATAAAATTAACCAATACTATACACCTCGCGAGCGAGAGCCTTATGATGCTTTATGTGATAGATTTATTCGTGCAATTGAGATCAGCCTAAAATATTTCAGAAGCTATGAAAAATTAATGTATGGTGAAAATTCTGAAACCATAAGAGATTTATTGAATCGGATGGAAAAATTGGAAATAATAAGTTCTGTTATATTGTGGATGCAAATGCGAGATGTTCGCAATAGAATAGTTCACGACTATTTGCCAGAAGAAATCAGGGATATGTATGATGAAATAATGGGTATTTTCGGAAACGAATTATTGCAACTCAAAAGGAAATTGGTAACGAATAAAATTGACGATTTTTGAAAAGTAAACATCTTTATTCATTTGTTGGAGGACATTAAACTCATTATTTTTACGCATTTGAAAAAGGTGACAAGAATGTCAAATCTAAAGCTTTGTTAACCATAAAACGAAATCTTAAATATCAATCACTATCCAAAACCACAAACACAAATTTTAAATGAAAACTCCATTCCAAGAACTTGAGTTTGGAAAAATCCAACAAATTATTAGCGAATATTGCTCCTCTTCGCTCGGAAAAAAATTTATTTTAACTCTCAAGCCGTTATCTGTAATTGCAGAAATAACAGAGAGAAGTGCAACAATCTGGGATACTGTAAATTATATTAGGCAGGGAAACCATATTGATTTGACCGGATTGGCTGATACCGAAAAATTATTTGACCGTTTCCAACACCATGATCCTTTCTCAATTCCGGAGATATTATTGTTTGCAAAAAATATTCAAATTGCAAATCAGTTAAAACAAAATTCTTCATTTAACGATGAAAATTTTCCCAAACTATTTGCTTTGGTAAAAAAAATTCATCTTCATTCCGATCTCGAAAATAAATTTTCTCGTACTTTCGATATAAAAAGTGAGATTAAAAATTCTGCAAGCAAAGAACTTGCTCGAATTCGTAAGGAAAGAAAATCTCAAAAAAGTAGAATCATTGAAAAATTGGAAAAAATTCTAAACACCAAACAATATCGAACCATCACTTTTGATAATGTTATCACAAAAAGGGATAATAGATACGTCATCCCAATAAAAAGTGGCTCGATAAACACTTTGAAGGGCGTAACTCACGGCAGCTCGCATTCAGGTGCTTCGGTTTATATTGAACCGCTTGTTGTGGTTGAAACAAATAACAAAATCATTGAACTTTACGATAGGGAAAAAGAAGAAATTTATCGTATTCTGCTAAGCCTTTTTAATGAATTACGGGAGAGTCAATCCGATCTTTTAGAAAACCTGACGATTCTTCAAAAAATGGATTTTTTTAAGGCAACCGCTCAATATTTTGTGGATGTAAACGGAACCGTTCCAGAGGTTAAAGAAGAACCTGTTTTATTCTTTCAGGAAGCAAAACATCCGATTTTATTTTCTGCACTTAAGGACGAACAGGAGATAGTTCCCTTCACCCTCGAACTGGGAAAAGATTATCGCTCTTTGATAATTTCCGGCGTTAACACCGGTGGAAAAACCGTAACTCTTAAGGCAGTTGGTTTGCTTACGATTATGGCTTTATGCGGTTTGCTGGTAACAGCGAAGAAAGCAAAAATCGGTTTTTTTACTTCATTTTTCACAGATATAAATGATGAGCAGTCTCTCGAAGATTCAATCAGTACGTTTTCATCACATATAAAAAAAATTACAAATATTCTTAGTCATGCTGATGAGAGATCTTTAATATTAATAGATGAACTCGGAACCGGCACCAATCCTGAAGAAGGTTCTGCCTTTGCTCAAGCTGTGATCGAAGAATTGATGAATCTGAAATCTAAAATGATCATCACAACCCATCTGAATAAATTGAAGATATTTGCCACAGAGCATGCCCAATGTGAAAATGCTTCAATGCGGTTTGATGAGAAAAAGATGAAACCGATGTACATTCTCGATGTTGGATTTCCGGGAAACAGCTATGCCCTTGACATTGCCCAAAAATATAATATTTCCCCAAAAATACTGGGGAGAGCTCGTGAAATTATTGATGACAAATCTCTTCAACTTGGTTATCTCCTGAAAAAGACAGAAAAACAGAGGAATTTGCTTGAGCAAAAAATATTTGATTATGACCAAAAAAACAAAATTCTTGACCAAAAAATGAATTCCATTTTACAAAAAGAAAAAGACTGGGATAAAATTGAAAAGAAACGAAAAAAGATTTTGCTGGACCAAACGGAAGAAAACCTTGCTCATTTGTATTCGGAACTTGAAGATGAATTTAAAAAAATAAAATCAAGGGCGAAAACATTACCCAAAATTGAGAAAGATTCTTTAAAGAATTTGAGGAATGTAATAAATAAGCAGCAAAAGAAAATTGGTCTCGAAAAAGATGAAATATCAGATTTGAGATTAGTTCCTATCAAAAAACATGTTGTTGGGAAAAAAGTCTATCACAAACACCTCGATATTGTGGGAAAAATCCAAAACATATCAAAAAATTCTATCACAATTATTGCTGACGGTCTCATCTTTTCGTGTAAAGCGAATGATATTTACGAAGTTCCAAAACATAGGGAAAAAAATGCTGATCAAATGGCTCCGCAAGTAACGATAACCAGCGATGTAACCCATGAAATCCCCTTTGAACTAAATATTATGGGGCTCACTTTTGATGAAGCTCAGCCACAAGTGGATAAATACATAGATCAGGCAATTCTGCTGGATTATTCCAGAATAAGAATTCTACACGGAAAAGGTTCAGGGCAATTGAGAGAAAAAGTCCGGTTTCATTTAAAATCTGATCCCCGTCTAAAAGATTTTTATCCGGCACCCCGAGCAGAAGGTGGAAATGGTGTGACGATTCTGGAATTGTAATTATAATATTAACTAATATTAATTAGAGCCTGTCCGTAAAGTATAGATTGGACGCAGATGAACGCTGAAAAAAAATGATTTACGCAGATAAAAAATTTAATTACAAAAAGAGTAGTATCAGCGTTTATCTGACGAATCAGTGTTTTTCTGCGTCGAATCACATTCGGAGAATCATTGCAAAAATGCGAGTTTACGGATGGACACTAATTAAATTTAAAAAATTAAAAATTTGCACCCAATAAAACCAAAATATAGAAAAGGATTTGATTCTTAATTTTTCAAAAACTGGATAGCCGATGAAATATGATCAACAAGTCATAAATGATGTACGTACCGCAAATAATATCGTGGATATTATCGGAGAATATCTCCCTCTAAAAAAAGCCGGAGTAAATTATAATTGCAGGTGCCCTTTTCATAATGAAAAAACTCCTTCCTTTGTGGTTAGCCCTTCAAAGCAAATTTTTCATTGCTTTGGTTGCGGAAAAGGTGGGAATGTTTTTAGTTTTCTGATGGAATATGAGAAAATCAACTTTGTTGAATCTGTAGAGAAATTGGCTAAAAGGGTGGGAATAACACTCCCTCAAAAGGAAGTATCAAAACAGCAACAATCCTTGTATAAGGAAATGTATTCGATATACGAAACCGCAAACGAATTTTTTATAAGGAATTTCCGCGACAATGGCAAATCCGCTTTAGAATTTCTTAGTAATCGAAATATACAATCGGATACGCTTTCCAAATTTCATGTTGGACTTTCTCCAGATGAATGGGATGCTCTCGTAAAAGAGTTGAAGGGAAAAGGCTTTCGCGCAAACACGGTAATGCAATCCGGATTGTTTTCTATGAAAAATGACCGAATCTATGATAAATTCCGTAGCCGAATTATCTATCCGATTTTTTCTGTTGACGGAAAAGTAATTGGATTCGGGGGAAGAGTCTATCAGGAAGGTGATGATGTTTCTGCAAAATATCTAAATTCTCCGGAAAACATTATTTATAAAAAACGCTACCATCTTTACGGATTAAACACTACAAAACACATAATTTCGAAAAAAGATTCTGCCATTGTTGTGGAAGGCTATATGGACTTGCTGAAGTTATTTCAATTCGGATTTGAAAATATTGTTGCGAGTCTTGGAACTGCACTCACAACTAATCAAATAAAATTACTTGCGAGATTCACAAAAAATATTAATATTTTATACGATGGTGACAAAGCCGGATATGCTGCGTCATTGCGAGTGATAAAAATTTGTCTGACAAATGATATCATTCCGAAAATAATAATGATGCCTTCCGGTTTCGATCCGGACTCTTTTCTTGATGAATATGGAAAAGCAGAATTGGAAAAGAAAGTGGGAAATCCGCTCAGTTTCTATCAGTTCATCAAATTTTATTATGATGCGGATAAAAGTTTGGAAGCAAAACAGGACGCAGTGAATGAACTTATAGACGATTTGCTTTTGATTAATGATCCTGTTCAAAGAGAGCTCTTTATCCACAAAACAGCAGAAGTTTTCGATATCGATCCCGATAATCTCCTTCGCTCTATGAAAATGAGAAAAAAACGGCAATGGAAACGGACTGCTTCTGCAAAAGTGGATAAAAATCTTTGCTTCGATGAAAAGGAAATTTTGAAATATTTCATAAATTATCCGCAACAAACTTTTGAATTTATTGATCGGCATTTACCCGAATATTTCGTGGATAATAGCTGTAAAAAATTGATCAAGTTGCTGATTGAACAGGAAAATCCTATTGAGTTTATCAAGAACAAATCGCAGATTTTAGATTATTTTAATTCTGATGAAAGAAACACCATAAGCGAAATAATATTCAGTGATTTTGAATATTCAGAAACGAATTTTAACAAGTTATTAAAAGGACTTAAAATAAATTATTTGGAATTAGAATTGGACAAAATCAATATGCGAATTACGGAACAACCTAATGATTATGACATTATTAGGGAGAAAAGTAATATTAAGCAAAAAATCAAACAGCTCAAGAGCAATTTCAAAGGCGGAGCAGTGAGAAAATTATTGCGACAATTGAGCTAAGGAGCATTATTAATGAATACAATTAGCGAATTTATCTCAGAATTAAAAAAGAAGGGTTCGTCCCGTGGCTATGTTACTTATGAAGAAATAAATCAATTGCTACCCGACAATCCGATTTTTCTTGATAAAATTGACGATATATTTAATGAACTGACTTCAAGTGGTATTGAGATATTTGATACAACCATCAAGGGCAAGATAAATCAGACGAGAGTCAAAAAGAAAGCAGCTACACATAAATCGAAAGTTCGGTATTATGATGACCCTGTTCGGATGTATCTGAAAGAGATGGGAAAAGTTCCCCTTCTTACTCCGGAAAAAGAAGCTGAAATTGCAAAACGAATCGAGCATTCTCAGGAGATCATTAACCGACTAACCCTCGCTTCCGGTAGCAGTTTGCGTATTCTAAAGAATTTTGTGCGACGATATCATGAAGGTAAAATAAAAATTGATAAAATCATAAAGGTAGAATTTGGCAGTTGGTTCGATAAGGAAAAAAATATTAGACTTATAAAAGAACTTGAGGAAAATACTCAAAAAGCCTATTTGCTTTCCAAAGAAATCGAAAAAATAATCAATAAAAATCCCTCCAAAAGATATACAAACGATTGGACGGTTGGAAAAAAAATTAATATAAACCGCGACAAAATATTAGATTATTTCAACGACTTTTACTTCACAACTTCAATGATCCAGCATTTCATTTACAGAATCAGAAACCTAATCGCCAGAATTAATATTAGCAGGGATAGAATAAGAAAAGTGAGCAATATCAAAGGATATAATGCTTCTGAAATTTGTTCTTTGGGCAGGAAAGGTGATAAAGGTAAACTTGAATTTAATGAAGTTGCAGAATCAACCGGAATGGACCCGCATATTTTTATTGATGCATTACGAAAAATTAAAAATAACCGCCGAAAAATTCGCAGAGTCGAGCTGGAAACTCGCATGACCGCAGACGAACTAAAAGATCTTATGGAGAAAATCGAGAATGCGCGTATTGATAAAGAGAAAGCAAAAAACGATATCATCAAGGCTAATGTTCGGCTCGTTATCAGTATTGCGAAAAAATATAATAATCGCGGATTGAGTTTTCTCGATCTGATTCAAGAAGGAAATATAGGCTTGATTAAAGCGGTAGAAAGATATGATTATCACAAAGGTTATAAATTTTCGACTTATGCAACCTGGTGGATACGGCAAACAATTACAAAGGGAATTGCCGACCAGTCTCGTACTATCCGCGTTCCGATCCATATGGCTGATTCGATAAATAAGGTGTCCAGAGCTCGCAATAAATTAGTTCAGGAACTGGGCAGAAATCCATTTCCGGAAGAGATTGCGGAGGAATTGGAAATGTCGGTCAAAAAAGTTAAAAATATCATTAAAGTTTCCAAGCATCCTGTTTCACTCGATAAACCGGTTGGGGATGAAGATGGAGATTCCACTTTGAGCGATTTCATCGAAGACGAATCACTTATTTCACCTCAGCAAATTGCCAAAAGAACTCTTCTTGCCAAACAAGTCTCATCTGTGCTTTCCACCCTATCAAAGCGTGAAATGCGCGTGATAAAACTCCGTTTTGGAATTGGAGACGAAACACCGCGGACACTCGAAGAAGTAGGTAATATTTTTAATATCACCCGCGAACGTGTTCGCCAGATTGAAGAAAAAGCCAAAGCAAAACTTCGCCATCATAGCAGATCAAATGTCTTGAAACGCTATATGGATACATTTGAGGCTTTAACTAAATAGT
>JAYEKN010000217.1 GCA_034661015.1 Candidatus Cloacimonadota bacterium | reverse complement strand
AAGATCCGTTTGACCGTCTGATTATCGCACAGAGTCTATCGGAAAATATGTCGGTTTTGAGCCGAGACGAAGCATTTGACGATTATGAAAATATGCAACGAATTTGGGAATGATTGAATGAGGCGGGTGGATTGCAAAGAAAAAATAACCAGGCGTTTGAGTGGACGGAAAAAGCCCCGCCGCTCAACTTGACATTGGGCTGGAGATTTTATGAAAGATCCGATTCCAGATTTCGTTGATCATGTGCTAAATGAGTGGGACTTCATTGCTTTTTTTGCCTACGATAACTTTGAATTGTCGGGACGAGGTGTTGTTGGGATCGTGGAGGACGAAGAGGGTACTCAGGCAATGTACGGAACAAGGGACTTCTTCATGAACAAAGGGGACCAGCAAGTGCTGTCATTGTTAGATACATACGACCCTGAAACAGAATATTTGGTATATTTCGATGCAAATGGCGGAACAAGGACCATCAGGGTTAGAACACCCGAAGGCGGCAGGCATCCTAAACGGATTTGGTTTTTTGAAATGTTGCGGAGAGCATCAGAAGCACCGGAGCAACTCCCAGATATATTGCCGGACTGGTTTATTCAAGCATGTGAGAAGCTTGAACAGATGAAAAATGAAAAAGCCGAACAACAGGATCCAGGCTGACACAAAAAGCCTGCGAGATTTTGTACCAGTTCGAAAGGTCAAAGGTAGTTTTTTGTGTAGCTGATCCTGAGCGTTATACTAAAAAAATAAGCAATGAATAATAAATTAGCAGAAATATTCAAAATTATATCTTTCTATGATGATTATAGATGGGAGTTTTCTCATAACTATAATTTGATCAATTTTTTTAAGATTGATTTACAATCTGATATCAAAATTCTTACGCATTGGATTTGTTATATAACTGACAGGCAAATGCCTTTCCAACGAATATGGGATATTGGAGGATTTGTATTTTCTGAGTTGATATATGAAGTTAAAAAACAAAATTCATTAAATCTATTAAATCCAGAACATGAAAATTCTTTTGTAAAAAGAGATGGCAACGATAAATACACTTTTATAAGCAAGTCGACAGCATATAATAATCACATTTTAACTCAATATAATGGTGTTTTTGAAAATGGAAGGGTGAAATTTAAATCAAGATTTTTCCCATCGGATTATCTGGCGATTGTATACACTTTTATCTTTTTAGAAGATTATGGCTTCAGCTTTTCTAAATTCATTAAAGAAATTTATTGTAAACATAAAGATAAAAATGATTTTATAAAAAGAATATTGTTTTCATTGTATTTATTGACTTATTATAAAATTGGACAGCCTAAAAGTGGTGATTTGAGTGATTTTGCTGGCAATATAAAAAAAGCTAATGAACGGAAAAACAGAATAAAAAACATTTTAGATAATCCCGATGAATTCAGTAATGAATACAACATTTTTCTCAAAGATACAGTTTTCAACCAGAAAAGAGCTTGGTGTAGTTTAAGGGACTTTTTGAAATCTCCTGAATTTAAGCAATATTTTGAAGTAGCCTTAAATGATGAAGATTTACGCGATAATGATTTTAGAAAATTATTTTCATATGAAGCACTTGTTCAATTAGAACTGCCAGGAGATGTATGGAACAATAACTCCAAATTTAGAAATTGTATTTTAAAAGATACAGAGTATGAACACTCAAAGAAGGCTTTAAATAAAATATTAAGAGATTTTTTTAATAAAAACAGTCAAGATATTATTGGATATCCTGAGCAATTCGATATTACTTTTGATTTTGTTCCAAGAATGTGTGACCTGAACAATTGTGACCTATGTCCTATCTATAAAATTGATAACAGAAAAAATGATTTTAACAAGATATGTTTAAAAAATAAAAAGATGTATTGTCCAGTTGTTTTGGTTGGTTGTAATTATAAAGGCAATTGCAAAGGCGAAGATAATTGTAAAATAGTATAACAAATCACTGCACTGGATTTTTACTCCGCTGTGCTCCGTAAAAACCAGTGAGTTCAGGCGTTGGGGTCGGCAAAGCCGGATTTATTTGGCCTTCTTTGCACAGACTAATACAATATAATGTTTATTGCTATTGAATCGGTAACTATATATTGTGCTATCTAAAATTAATAAATTAGAACTTAATATTGCTATTGACAACGACCCATACACAAGCTATGTTTAAATCAAATCATGAT
>JAYEKN010000216.1 GCA_034661015.1 Candidatus Cloacimonadota bacterium | reverse complement strand
GACTTCAACAAGGTATCCGGTGGGAAAAAAATAATAAACCCGTAAGAGCTGTTTTTCTTTTAATCGGAACATTAGATATGCGAGAACATCACTTGAAAGCTTTGATGGCTGTAGCTCAACTGATTCAAAATAAAGACTTCTTCACAAAATGGAATCAAGCCAAGGGCGCGGATGATTTAAAATCATTAGTAAGACTATTACCGAGAAGTCGAAGTGGGAAATCCAATCAATAATTTAAAATTTATTAGAGTCTATCCGTAAAGTACTATTTTTCGACCTCACCCCGACCCTTCCGCCGGCTGGCGGAGAGAGGGAGATAAAAGTTCCCCTTCTCTTTGAAGAGAAGGGGTTAGGGGATGAGTTGTAAAAAGGATGAAGAATATATTTTACTTGATATGCTACTTCACGGACAGACTCTAATTATTGATAGGAAAGAAAGGAAAGTTTGAAAGATATTAAATGTAAAATATTGAAAACGGAAAACGAATTAAGAGACTGGAATGAGTTTGTCGCTCGATCGAAAATGTGCCCGATTCTCCAATCTGTAGAATGGGGTGAACTGAAAAAAATATCCGGTTGGCAACCTATTCGCATTTCCATTTTGGAAAATGATAAAATAATCGCCGGTATTTCCATCTTAAAAAGAAAAATTCCCTTTATCGGAAAATCGATTTTCTACGCTCCACGAGGTCCAATTGTAGATTATCATGATGAAAAAATATTTTCTATACTAATAGATCGGATAAGAGAAGTTGCCAAAAAGCATAATGCCATCGTCCTGAAGATAGACCCGGAAGTGGATGAACAAGACCAAAAAGCGAAAGAATTATTAAATAAATTTAAATTTGTTCGACTCAAAAAACAAATTCAACCGCGAGCAACTTTTTTTCTTGATCTCACCCAAGATTTGGACACGATTCTTTCGAATTGCAAATCCAAACACCGCTATAATATTCGGCTTGCATTGAAAAAAGGGGTAACAGTTCAGGAGATGACGAATGAAGAAGGGATGAACCGATTTTATGACATCTACGAAGAAACCGCTAACAGAAATAATTTTATGATCCATCCCCGCGAATATTATCGGCGTGTTCTCCAAATATTAGAGCCGGGAAAAATGGTTAGGATATTCGTTGCTTTTTACAATAAGAAACCGATCGCCTCGGTTTATATTTTCTGCTTCGGTGAAAAAATCTGGTATATGTATGGCTCATCTTCAAACGAATATCGCAATGTGATGCCCAATCACGCAATCCACTGGGAGGTGATAAAATGGGCGAAGGAAGTCGGTTTTAAAATTTACGACCTTTGGGGAATTCCGGTCGATCCAAAACCGGGTCATCCTCTTTTCGGAGTTTACAGATTCAAGCAGGGATTCAAGGGACAAAAAAAGATTTTCATCGGAATGCACGATCTGATTCTCAAACCTTTTTGGTATTATTTGATGAATAAGGGAATCAAAACCTATATGAATCTCCGAAGTTTGATTAGAAAAGGAAAAATTTCCGATTCGCTGGAAGAGTAGATGAAATTAAATAAATTATTAGAAGAAATTGAATTCACGGATGTGAAAAATGTTTCAAATCCGTCAAATATCGAAATATCGTCTATCACTTTTGATTCACGAAAAGTAGAAACAAATTCCCTATTCGTTGCTGTGAAAGGTGAAAATTTTGACGGGCATCAATTTGTGAAAAATGCTATAAAAAAAGGTGCTTCAGCAATTGTGGCGGAAAATGACAATTTTGTTATTTCCAATCCAAAAACGCCATTTATCATGGTTGATAATTCTCGCAGAATATTGGCACATCTTGCTGCAGCTTTCTATGGTCATCCCTCCCGAAAAATGAAAATTATCGGCATAACCGGTACAGACGGAAAAACTACCACTGCCACAATTATTTATCATATTTTAAAACATGCAGGAAAAAAAACCGGCTTGATTTCTACTTTGCAGGCAAACGTGGGAAACAATATCATCGAAACCGGATTCCACACAACAACGCCGGATTCTGTTACGTTACAAAAATATCTCGCGATAATGGTAGAAGCGGGTACGGAATATGCCATCATAGAAACTTCATCACACGGGCTAGCTCAATATCGGGCAGAAGCATGCGATTTTGATGTGGGAGTTATAACTAATTTGACGCCCGAACATCTTGATTATCACAAGAATATTGAGGAATATAGAAAAGCAAAAGGTAAATTATTTCAATATTTAAGTAATCCAATGGAAAGCAAATCCGGTAAAAAAATCGCAATATTAAATAGAGATGATGAATCTTATGATTTCTTTCAGAAATACAAATCCGATATTTCAGTTAATTATGGAATAAAATTTAAGGCGGATTATCGGGCAAGCGAGATTGATTTTACAGCCGAGAGGACTAAATTTGTGGTTACATCTCCCCCTACTGATTATGAAATTAGCACAAATTTACTGGGGAAATATAATGTGAGCAATATTCTGGCAGCAATCACAGTTTGCGCTCAATTGGGGATAAAAAAGCAGAATATTGTTAATGGGATCTCTCAAATCAAAAGAATAACAGGAAGATTAGATCGAATCGAACATAGTGCAGGAAATTTCAATATTTTTATTGATTTCGCCCACACCCCGAATGGATTGAAAAACGTGTTGGAAACGGTTAGAAAATTTACAAAAAATAAAGTTCATGTAATTTTTGGTTGTCCCGGATTTCGGGATCACTCAAAACGAAAACCAATGGGTGAAATTGCTGCCAGACTTGCCGATAAGATTTATATTACTGCTGACGACCCTCGCACAGAATCTTTACAAAAAATTATGAGTGAAATTGCAGAGGGTTGTATGCTTCAAAACAAAGTAGAAAAAAAGGATTTCTGGAAAATTGCCAACAGAGAAAAAGCGATTCGGAAAGCAATTTTGTCTGCTGAAGATGGTGATACGGTTATTGCTTGCGGAAAAGCCCATGAAAAAACCATTGCCATTGGTACCGAAGAAATTCCATGGGATGAGTATGCGGTGGTTCAACGGGAAACCTTGCGAATGGCTCAAATCCTTCGCAAAGGTTAACAGTAAACATAGTATGAATCACACAATTACGGAGGTTTTATCACAGATAATGCAGTAGGGTTAAAAGATTGGGAAAAAGGTAGATAACATATTGCTATAAAGCAAATTGTGGGTAATCGAAAAAAATATAATAGCCAGCATTCATGGCTGGGTAAGAAAACAACCACAATAATACAGGGCGTTCACGCCCTTTTTCCACTCCAAAACGCTAATTAGGGTGCATCCGTAAAGTAGCATATCAAGTAAAATATATTCTTCATCCTTTTTACAACTCATCCCCTAACCCCTTCTCTTCAAAGAGAAGGGGAACTTTTATCTCCCTCTCTCCGCCAGCCGGCGGAAGGGTCGGGGTGAGGTCGAAAAATAGTACTTTACGGACAAACGCTAATTAGAGTCTATCCGTAAAGTCGTATTTTTGCAATAATTATCCGCAGATGATTCGACGCAGATAAACCCCAAGTGGAATATAAATGCAAAAACATTCCACAGGGCAAGCACTGATTATGCTGATAAACCCCTGTTGAATATTAAAATACAAAGCATTCAACGGGGCAGGCGCTGATACTACACTTTTTATAATTAAATTTTTTATCTTGCGTAAATCATTTTCTTCAGCGTTCATCTGCGTCGAATCCCTACTTTACGGACAGAAACTAATTCGTCAATCTGCTTTTCAGCCTTTCTCGGTTCAGAACAAGTCCGTGAGATATTTCCGAATTATTCAAACTAATTTGAATCAATGCCTTTCTTTGCACCATCTGCTCATGCGTAAAATGTTCGTTATTTGATGTTTTTCCGCTGGCGATCAAACGCTGAAGCAGGTCTGCCATGCTGCGAGGATCATATCCGGCGCGGGTAGCGTAAATTATTCCATATTTATCCGCTTCTTCTTCGTATTCCGCATAACGTCCGGCAAATATCCTGCCATAGATTGACATACTCATGCTTTCCAGCTCTTCCTCAACTGCTTTGAGAGAATCATCCATAGGACCAAAATTTTCTTCCGTTTCTTCATCAAGATCGGCAAATGAATCTTCGGCAATTATTTGCACTTTGCGTTCTTCCAGCTCTTTCATTCCGTGATAACAGGAAACGTGGGTAATTTCGTGCCCGAGAACACAGGCGAGTTCCGCTTCATTTTCCAGAAAATCAAGCAAACCCTTTGTGATAAAAATTATTCCTCCCGGGCAAGAATAAGCATTTGGTTGGGGAATATCCAGAATGAAAAATTTGAAGGGAATATCATAGGCATTGCTTGCCTGAACAACCAGATTTCCCACAAAATTTACATAATCCTGAACGGACTTATTTTGATATAATCCCATTTCGGAAATAGCCGCGGCAATTCCTATTCCCATTGCATCTTCCTCAAAAGTAAAATATGTGGGTGCTACCAATTCCGGCAATTCTACTTCGTTTCTAATTTTGTTGAGATCCATATTTTTATAGGTTTCAAAGCGGAATTGTGAAAATTGATCCGAATCCAGAGAATAACCCACAAATATTTCCACAAATTTTTTATCGCCCTTTAGATTCTTGCAGAATTTTCCGCCCAATCCTTTGATACCGGCAGTCAATTCAGCCTGATTAACTCTTTTAACTGCTCTCTTCTTTCCCATTTGAGCAAATGTATCTGTGTCGTGAGAACTGAAATCGTTCCTTCTTGTTTTTCCTTCAGTAATTTTTTTTGCAACATATCCGGTGAGAGAATCTACATTGATTTTATACCAGCCGTTTGTTTCTTCAATTATTGCAATTTCCATACCTGACGGAAGTTCTGCGATGGATGGATAATATGAACCGGGACCGGAACGCAAAAGGGCATGTTCGCGGTTGATCGTGCAATTGGATTTCTCTTCCGAATAAACCGATTGGTTTAAGAAAAGAATCGAAAAAAATATTATAAACAAAGTTAGACTTATTTTTTTTCTTATCATTTTACCTCCATAGTTAAAACGCCATCCCAATTTTTGGGTGGTTTTTTCTTGAAATCAATACAACGTTTCAGCATAATTTGAGACGGAGGGTCAGAGAATGAGCCCTCGGTAAGTTTTTTAAAGATCTCAATAGCTTTTTCCCATTTTCCAGTCCGGTAGAATCCCAAAGCTTCTGTGTATTTCTCAATTAGTTCAGACAATTCTGCGGTGGCTTCGTGATTTTCTGCAACAAGTTCATAAATCTTTGTAGGCTTCTTTTTGCCTTTCACTCGTAAAGTGTCAAGTTCTCTGCAGATGAAAGATCCGGAAATCAGATCGTAGGTAGATTGGCTGATTATCACATTTGTTTTATAGACTTTATTCACACCTTCCAGTCTTGCAGAGAGATTTACCCCATCGCCGATTGCGGTGTAATCCATTCGCAACTTCGAGCCAATATTTCCAGCCACGATTTCTCCGGAATTTATCCCAATGCGAGTGTGAATGTGGAAATTATAAACAGAGGATTCCTCAATTTGGGGATTTGAAAGCAATTTCCGGCAATAAGTGCGATGAGCAAGCGCTACTTTGCAAGCGAGAACAGCGTGATCTTCTCTTTGAACCGGAGCTCCAAAAATTGCCATCAAACCATCTCCGGTGTATTTGTCCAGCAAACCGTTGTTATCAATGACAATTTGAGTAAGTTTTTCAAAATATTCGTTGAGTAATTTAACCAGTTCCGTAGGTGTGTGCCCTTCTGAAAAAGTAGTGAAATTTGCAATATCGGTAAAAAGAACGGTTGCCTCGATTTTGTTTCCACCAATTTCCACTTCATTCGGATGTTCCAAAAGGGATTTTATTACATCAGGATGCAAATAACGGGTAAAGACTTTGCGAATTTCACGTTTCGACTGCCCTTCCATTAAAAAGCTAACTGTTACAATTGCAAAATACATAATAAAAAATCCGAATAATGGCATCGTGATATTCAGCAAAATTCTTTGTCCGGACCAAAGCCAAAGCGATAATCCCAAAATATAAATCAGCAAGGCAATCATTAACGGGTTACTGATTCTTGGTTTGAATCGGGTAAAAATCAGGAAAGTGAGAAAAGCAGCAAAAATCGTGTTTAACAAATTCAACCAAAAAGGAACCACAGTTACAAAATCCCGATTGATAAAATTGCTAAGAATTGTTGCCCATATCTCAAATCCGGGATATGGCTTTACAAATGGAGTAGTACGCAGGTCAGACAAACCGGAAGCAGTTGCCCCAATAATAACATATTTATTTTTGAACTTATTATGAGAGATGGTTGGCTCCAAATCCTGTTCCAAAGCACTTGCGGATTGGATCACGGCTGCAAAAGGAATGTATTGAAAAAATCCATCCGGGCCGCCACTTCCATACCAGTTAATTAAGTATTTCCCAGATTTATCTACAGGAATTGTGTTGTTTTCAAAGGAGATTGATTTATGCGTTTGGATAATATTAGTCCGCTCGTTTTCTTTTTGTAATAAACAGGCAAAGGCTAACTGCGGATAATATTTGTTCTGATATTTAGAAATTAGCGGGGCGCGACGAATAATTCCATCATTATCGGCTTGAATATCTATTATACCAATTAGATTTGTAGCATTCAGCAAAGTGTCAATCGGGAAACTTCCTCCGACATTGTTTGGGTGTAAATATTTGTTTGAAGATGATTGAAAATTCAAGGCGAATCTGTTAATATTCGGCATCATTCTTAAAGAATCTCTTGAGAATTTTCCTGCAAGTATGGTTTTGCCGTAATTTTTTATGGCTTGGGCAAAAGCCCCGTCTGTCTCCTCCGCATCTGTTTCGTCCCGATTGATATCCGGATCGTCGAACATCATATCAAATATCACAGCTTTCGCTTCGACTTTGGAAAGATAGTCAACGAGAAAACCATAGTAGCTTCGAGGCCATTTCCAATAAATCCCAAATGAAGAAAAATAATCGAGACTGGAATCATCAATAGAAACGAGAACGATGTTCGTATCTGCTTTTGCGGGACACGTGAATTTCCGGAAGCGATAATCCAGCGTCTTCAATTCGAGTTGTTTGCCAAACTCACTTTCTTGCAAAAAAGAGACTATGAGCGAAATAACAATTGCGAGAAAAAATCCGATGTACCATTTTTTATAGTTTTTTGTTAATCGTGCTTTTGGAAAGTTCGTTTTTTTCATGATTTTCTGCTTTTGTCTCTGATTTAAAATCAAGTTAAATTAAAATATTTCAGGGAAGAGGAATACCGTAATCCCTTTCTCCTAAACGGTTTGTGTAGGAACGCTTTGGAAAAGCGTAATCCGATTCGTATTCTGTTTCTCCGAAACGGTTATTGCGAAGCCTGATTTTACTCTCCCCAAATTAAAGTAAACTCGGTTCCCTGACTTCTGTCTAAAGTTAACTTTCCACCCAATTGCCCTTCACCCAGCATCGTGATGAGTTCAAAACCAAAAGCACCGGCATCATGAAGATCAAGTTCAGCAGGAATGCCAATCCCATTATCCTTAACAACGAGAGTAAATATGTTTGGGGAAGTTTTCTTCAAGGAAACGCTGATAATGCCATCTCGTCTGTTCGGGAATCCATGTTTCAGCGAATTCGTTACAATTTCATTAACTATCATTCCGCAGGGAGAGGCTATCTCAATGTCCATCTTAACATCTTTTATATCGAATTCAAGATTAATATTTCCCAAATCCGCTGAATAAAGATTAAACAGTTCGTGCACAATCTGTTCAAAGTATTTTCCCATATTTATATTATGCAAACTTTCTTTGTTATAGAGATGGTCGTGTACAAGTGCCATTGAGCGAATTCTATCTTGGGTTTCTATAAACAAAGTTAATGCTTTTTCATCTTCAACATATCCCGTCTGCAAATTCATCAGGCTATCAATCATCTGCCAATTATTTCTAACGCGGTGATGAATTTCCATCAGCAAAGAGCGATTTTCTTTTAGTTCTTCTCGCAATTTTTCCTGTGTTCTGATTTTTTCCGTAATATCAACTGCAATTATCTGGATTAGAGGTTTGCCAAAATAAACATAGAAAGAGAAGGAGGCGTCCAATATTCGATGTTCGCCGTTTTTTATGATAACCGTTTTCGTTCCCATCCGGATTCCGCCTTCTTGTGCTTTGGAGACTTGATTTAAAATATTTTGAGTTTGCTCTTTCTCTTCCGGCAGGATCATGCAAAGAGGTTTGCCAATCAGTTCGTTTCTGGTGTAACCAAATAATTTTAGGGTAGCCGGGTTTACATCTTCAATAAAGCGAGTTTCAGGTTCCACAAGCAAAATCGGAGTAAGGGCTTTTGTGAAGAGTTTTTTATATCGAAGTTGGGATTCTTTGATATTCATTTCTGCCTGTTTGGATTTAATAGCCTGAGCAATCTCACCCGAAACAAATTCCAAGATTTCCAGATCATTTTCCGTATAGAGATTCGGATTATCATAGCTTTGAACAGCTACAACACCTGTAACAATATTATCAATTTTTAAAGGAACACCAAGCCAAATTTTGGAATCAGGACCTATCATTTCGACTTTTCCCTGTTTGCTTAATTCGCGGAAAATTGTTTCAGGAGCAAATAGAGGTTTTCCGGTTTTAATTACGTAAGCAGTAAGGGTTTTTCCAGCAGGAAATTGTAAAATTTTATCCTTTTTGTCAGCTATATAAGGAAGAGAAATTAAATCGGTTTTTTCATCATATAATGCTACATAGAAATTCGTAGTATCAATTATTTCTCCGAGATATTCTTGTATCTTCAAATATAATTCGTTCAGGTTTTGGGTTGTGTTTACGGCAGTTGAAATATTAAATATTGTGTTTTGAATTTTTTCCGCTTGTTTGAGTTCTGTGATGTCCAGCAGAGACGCAATGCTCCTTTTTGTTCCGGGAATTAAATCAATTTCAATAAATATATAATGAATCTTGCCAAATTTATCAATTAATTTGAATTCGTATCGGTTGGGAGCTTCCCCATCTTTAGCACGCCGGGCATTGTGATGGGATTTCATTCTTTCAAGATCATCTTTGGCAATTAATTGTGTCCATTTCATTTTGCCTTCAATTTCCTCTTTTGAATATCCCGTTAGCTGTTCGCATTTGCTGTTTGCTAGGGAGATAATTGTATCTTCTTCAATAATAACGGTGGCTGTTCCGGTATTTTCAAATACTGTGCGATATTTTTTTTCACTAAGTTTTAGTTCTTCGGCTGCTTTTTTGCGTTCCGTGATGTCTTCTGCAACTTTAACATAGTTAGTAATTGTGCCATGCTTGTCAAAAATAGGAGAAATAGAAGCTGCTTCCCAAAACAATTCTCCATTTTTTCTTTTATTGTGAAACTCTCCCCGCCATATATTACCGGAAGAAATTGTATCCCACAAATCTTCATACATCTCATCTGGTAGGTTACCGGCTTTCAAGATTCTGGGATTTTGACCAATCGCTTCTTCAAATGTATATCCGGTGATTTCCGTAAATTTTGGATTAACATACTCCAGATTTCCCTTCAAATCCGTGATTGCAATAACAGAAGGACTTTGTGTAACTGCTGTGGATAGTTTTCTGATTTCTTCTTCTGATTTTTTTTGTTCGGTAATGTCCACAATAATCCCTCGCATACCGGCAGGTTCATTGTCTTTGAGAATTACATTTGAGTATATTAAAATAGGAAATGTGCTTCCGTTTTTGCGTAAGGCAGTATATTCGGGATTCCCAAATTCGATTCCATGCAGTATGTTTTGGATATGTTTTTTTGCCCTGTATCTATCTTCCGGGATCAGTGCTTTCAAAAAATTAAATCCCTTATCAAATTCTTTTTGAGAATATCCAAAGGTATTAAATACCTGTTTATTCACAAAAGTAAGATTCCCTTTCAGATCTATTTCATAAATTATTTGTGGCAAGAGATTTGCCATGTCTCTGAATCTTTCTTCAGATTTTTGGAGCTCTTCCACTGCCTCCTTTCTATTAAATGTCTCGGTAATGAAATTAAGAAAATGATACATATCCAATGGTTTTTTTTCGTAAGAAAGAATCTCCTTACTTTGCACAGATATTATGGCGGTCTCAAGGGAAGCATGCCCGGTAATAATGATATATTCACTTGTCAGGGAAATTTTTTTCAGCTGCGAGATTAGTTCCAAACCGCTAATATCCGGCAGATTTACATCAACGAGAACGAGGTGAAAACTATCTTTTTCAAAAAACTCTTTGGCGGTTTTTCCATCCGAGGCTGATTTTACATAATATCCTTCTTCATCCAGAATATCAGAAAGCGATTCGCGTATTCCTTCGTCGTCATCAATAATTAGAATCTTTTTTTTATTCATTGTTTACCTTTCTTGGGAATATTTTGGAATAAAATATCCGCGATATTTTTCTAAGCAGACTGGAGTTCACTCATCTTTTTTCGAGTGGAGTTCAGAATGCGGAACTTTTTCAAGGTTCGTCTGAAGTCCATCCGTAAACTCAAATTCCTGACCTTCATCACGAAAATGTGAAAAAGCAAAATATGTTTCCAGATCATTTTTTTTCAAACCGGCAGTTATAGATTCATTATATCCGTTATAGGATCGGGCGGAAATTGAAATTTCCGACTTTAAACCATTATCTTTCTGAATTTTTGTCTTGATATTTATGACTCCGGAAAAAGCACATGAACCATAAAGAACAGAACCGGGACCTTGAATAATTTCGATGTGATCAATTGCATCGAGAGGAAATGTGTCATAAACGGAACAGTTCAGTCCACCTGTTCCGGGATCTCTGATTGGTCTTCCATTAAGCAATATCAAGATATGATTATTATATGGCGTTGTAGATTGGGCACGAAAGGAAACCACATTATCTGTAAAACAATTTGCCGACAAAAAAATTGCCCCAACAACTCGATTTAGAACTTCGCCTAAATTTTTGGCGGAATATCCTTTGATCTCTTTTTGGGAAATAACTGTGATAACACTCGGTGCATCTTCGATCTTCTCGGACTTTTTGGAAGCGGTGGTTACCATAGTCATTAAATCTTCCATACTCAAGTCCATCAAATCGTTCGGTTCTGAAGCCAATAAAGAGGGAGTTCTACAAATAAATAGCGAGATGATTATTAATAAAACAGTAATTTTTGTTCTCATGGGTTCTTCTTTCCATT